>NZ_JAMXSA010000018.1:0-48276 GCF_024124465.1 Microbacterium sp. CnD16-F | reverse complement strand
CCGACCACCCCTGCGCGGCGTCGACGGCGTCGAAACCGCCCCGCGCGACGCGGAACCCGACGTCGTCGTGCGTCATCCGCGGTCCCCCGCCGCGGCGGGTGCCGGCCCGCACGCTCCAGGCGTCGTCGGCGAACCCGCCGCCGCGGAACACGCGGTAGTCGTCGTAACGCTCCGTGTCGAGGAAGTCCCAGCACCACTCCCAGACGTTGCCGAGGGTGTCGAACAGTCCGTTGAGGTTGGGCAGCTTGCCGCCGACCGGCTGCGGCGCGCTCACCCCGTCGGCCGCCGTCCACGCGATCTCGGCCAGCGGGCCGTAGTGCGGCCCCGTCGACCCGGCGCGGCAGGCGTACTCCCACTCGGCTTCGGTCGGCAGCCGGAAGCCGTCGCTGTCGACGTGCCACCGCACCTCTTCGCCGTCGACGGCGTACGCGGGGTCGAGGCCCTCCCACTCCGACAGCGCGTTGCAGAACCGCACGGCGCGCAGCCAGCTGACCTCGACGGCGGGACGCCGCGGATGGGATGCCGCGATCCCCAGCACCTCGGAGAGCTGCTCCTCCATGACGGGATAGACCCCGATCTCGAACGGTTCGAGCTCGACGGTCCAGCGCGTGCGACGGCGCGCGTCGTGGAGCTCCACGCGCCCGGCGGGGATGCGGGCGAGCTCGACGTCGCTCACGGCAGCGCCGTCGGACCGTCGCCGATCGAGGGGGCGGTCTCGGTGAGCGCGCGGTCGATCGTCGTGTGGACGAGGGCGGAGAGGTAGCGCGACGGATCCTCGACACCCGCGGCGCGGAGCAGGTCGGCGGACTGCCGCACGATCGACGAGGAGAACGTCGTGGCGGTGGCGATCGCCTCGCCGTAGGCGGCGCGCTCGGCGTCCGTGACCACGACGGGCTCGCACCCCATCTCGACGGCGAGCGCCTGCGCGATCGGCATCACGGCGGCCGGTGCGGTCACCGCCGCGTAGGCGTCCTTCAGAGCGCGGAGGTCCGTCGACGTGCCGGTGAAGGCGATGGCGGGGTGGATGGCGACGGGGATCGCGCCGCGCGACGCGGCGGGACCGAGCACCTGTATGCCGTGAGCGGCATCGGTGTGCATCACGATCTGCCCGACCTGCCAGGCCCCGACCTCGGCAAGGCCCGCGACGAGGGCGGGCAGCTCGTCGTGCGGGACGGCGAGGACGACGAGTTCGCTGCGGCGGACGACCTCCTCCGCGCTCAGCCGGGGGAGGTCGGGGAGGATCGCGTCGACGCGATCGTCGTCCGAACCCGACGTGATGCCGGTGAGGGCATGCCCGGCGCCCGCGAGGGCGGCACCGACCACGGGACCGACGCGTCCCGCGCCGATCACCCCCACGCCGAGGCGGCCGTCCCGCGTCACGGTTGCTCGTCCTCCGCCCGGGCGGGTGCGACGACGGGCGCGGCGGTGTCGGGCGCGGCGGTGTCCGGCGCGGACCCCGCCGCATCCACCCCCGCGGCATCCTCCTCATCCGCAGCCGGGCTCACCGATTCCGCGGATGCCGCAGCCACGGCCGCCGCGGTGATGTCGTTCCAGAGCGCGTACGCCTCTTCATGGTCGAGCGAGGCGACGGTGCCCGACACCGGGCCGAGCACGGTGTGGCCGGTGAGCCCGGCGAGGCCCAGCCGGCGGTCGAGGGGGCCCTGCGAGATGCGTACGGACTGCAGGCGCGCGAGCGGCAGGATGGTGAGCTTCGGCCAGAGGCGCCCGGTGCGCACGAGCAGGGCCTGCGGCAGGACGAGGATGCCGTTGCGTCGCCAGGTGAGCGGGTCGATGACGCGCGCGCGAGCCGGCGACGTCGTGTACCCGTCGCCCGCGGCGGGGCCGTGGAGGCCCGCGTCGAGCAGCGCCGCGTCGATCGGGACCGACGGGAGCAGCAGGCGCAGGACGCGCTCGACGTCCGCCTGCGTCCCGATGGGCAGCACGTCGCCCATCTGCGCCGCCGACGTGTCGCCCGCCGAACGTCCCGAGATCTGGTTGATGCGGATGCGGTACCACCCGCCCCAACGCCACAGCAGCGGCTGACGGACGTCGACGGCGTGGATGCGGCCGGGCGGCAGCGTCTCGGTCACCGTCGTGAGCAGCCCGAAGGTCACCCGGACGCCCGAGGCCGACGGGGCGATCGAGTAGCGGACCGTCCGGACGAAGCGGCGCACGGCGTACGCGCCGAAGGCGATGGCGGTGGGGATCGAGGCGCCGAGCGCCGGGACGATCCACACCGGCTGCAGCACGAGCCCGACGATCACGGCGATCACCACGAGGACGAAGCTGATCGTCGATCCCGACAGCAGCCCCGCCAGGATGAGGCGTGACATCGGCACGCGGACGATGGATTCCGCTTCGGTGCCGTCGTCCTCGACGCCGTCGATGATCTCGGAGATCCCCGCCGTCACCCGCGAGGTGAGCGGACCGCCCGCCGCGGTGCGGGCCGCGGCATCCTTCGTCCGGTGTCCGGACGCGAGGCGCAGGATGTCGCCGCGCACCGTCTCGGCGTTCGCCGTCGACAGGTACTCGAGCTTGACGTTCGCGTCGAGACCCGCGCCGACGACCTCGAGCTTGGCCAGCGCGACGAGCCGGGCGAGCGCGGGCCGGGTGAGGTTCACACCCTGCACCCGGTCGAGGGGTGCGCGCCGGTGCGTGCGGAACAGCACACCGCTGCGCACCTCGACCTCGTCGCCCGTGATGCGGAAGGTGTGGAAGCGCCACGCCATCCAGAACAGGGCGACCAGCACGATCAGCCCGACGACCACGGCGACGATCGCCTGGACGGCGATGCCGTTCTGCAGCACGAAGTCGACCGGGTCCTCCTCGTCCCACCGGAAGCCCTCCGGCAGGAAGAACGAGATGAGCCGGTCGCGCAGGTTCGCGATCAGGATGCCGATGATGACGAGGAGCGTCAGCCCGCCGCGCAGCAGCGGCGACAGCGGATGCAGCCGGTGCCATTCGCCGTCGCTCATCTCGGACCGCACCGCGGCGGGCGGCGGCGCGGGCACGCCGACGTCCGCCGGAGCGGCCGGCTGCGGGTCGAGGTCGCTCACAGGCCGGTCCGCCGGGTCTCGGCCACCTCGATGAGGGTGTCGCGCAGCGCCTCAGCGTCCTTCTGCGGCAGCCCGGGGATCGTCACACCGGTGGATGCCGCGGCGGTGACGAGCTTCAGCTGGGCGATGCCCAGCATCCGGTCCAGCGGGCCGTGCGTGATGTCGACGAGCTGCAGCCGACCGTAGGGCACCGACACCATGCGCTGCCACAGGATGCCGCGGCGGAAGACGAGGTCGTCCTCGCGCAACTGGTACCCGATCGAGCGCGCCTGACGCGGCGTGACGATCAACGTCACGAGGACGATGACGAAGAGGATCGAGCCGGGAATGAGAGGCCAGGTCGCCTGGAACATGAGCCAGAGGGTGAGGACCGCCGCGGCGATCAGCACCAGCAGCACCAGGTTGCCGATGACCTGCCCGAGGACGTACTTGCGCGACAGTTGCCGCCACGTGCCGTCGCCGAGCGGCAGGCGGTTCGCACCGCGCGGCTCGAGGATCCGCGAGAAGGTCGCGTCGTCAGTCGGAGTGGGAGAGTCCGTAATCGGGCTCGTCGGGTCCGGGCTGGTCGTCATCATCGTCCTTCCGGATGGTGCACAGGTGTTCGGCGACGAGGGCGCCGGCGACGAGGAGCAACCCGCCCCCCAGTGCGGCGATCACCGCACCCGTCGAGCCTAACGAGGGTGACACCGGTCGCGTGAGGACGAAGACGAGGAGGCCGCCCGCGAATCCCGCGACGAGGGCGCCGACGATGCTCGACGCCTTCGCCATCATCGCGATCCGCAGCGCCCGGAACGGATCGACCGGTGCCGCCGCCCCGACGGTCGCACGGCGCACCGGGATCGCCGCCGCGACGACCGCCACCGCGAGTGCGACGAGCAGGATCGGCAACAGGGGCGACGGGGTGAAACTGGGATGCCCCATGCCCGTCAGCACCTGGTCGACGAAGAACCCGGCGACACCCGACACGACGGCGATGGCCGCGAGCAGGAGCGGGTTCGTGCGCGTCACGACGCACCTCCGGGGAGGGCGGCGCGCAGGTCGGCCACCCGGCCGACACCGGGGAGCACCGCGTCGGGGTCGATGCGGAGCCAGGGGTCGAGGACGAAGTCCCGCTCCGCCGCCCGCGGGTGCGGCAGGACGAGCGCGGGGTCGTCGGAGCGCACGTCGCCGTACGTGATGAGGTCGAGGTCGAGGGTGCGGCTCCCCCACCGCTCCCGCCGTTCGCGTCCGTGCCGCCCCTCGATGGCGTGCAGATAGCCGAGGAGCATCGTCGGGGCGAGACGGGTGTCGACGATCGCCACCGTGTTGAGGTAGCGGGGGGCGTCGGCATCCGGTCCGCCGAGAGTGATCGCGACGGACTCGACCGGCTCGGCCGCGGCGACCAGTTCGGTCAGCGGCAGTCGGCCGAGGTCGGCGATGGCCTCGGCGATCGTGGCGGCCCGCTCCCCCAGGTTCGCGCCGAGGGCGATGACCGCGCGATGGGCGGGGCCGGCGGCACGCGGCTCGCGCGGCGGTGTCCCCTCGGCCAACCGACGGCTCATGCGCGCGACCGCCGGACGGTCACGGCGACGTCGCCGAACGGGACGGGGATGGGAGCTGCCGGCTTGTGCACGGTGACGGCCACGGCCTGGACGAGCGGCCAGCCGGTGAGCACGGCGGTCGCGATGCGCTCGGCGAGCGTCTCGATGAGGTTGACCGGGTCGCCGGCGAGCAGCGCCGCCACGCGTTCGGCGACCTCGCCGTAGTGCACGGTGTCGACGACGTCGTCGCTGGCCGCGGCCGGTGCGAGCGACAGCGAGAGCACGAGGTCGGCGACGAACTCCTGACCGTCGCGGCGTTCGTGGTCGTAGACGCCGTGATACCCCGTGGCACGGATGCCGGTGATCGCGATCTCGTCGGTCATCGCTCCCCCTCCCACGCCGCGCGCACCGCGAGCGCGAGGCGTGTGGCGGCGACGTCGTGCACGCGCACCGCCCACACCCCCGCCTGCGCGGCGAGGACGCTCGTGACGGCGGTCGCGAGGTCCAGGTCGTCCTCGCCCGCGAGCTCGATGCCCGCGCCGGCGGCGGCGACCGCCAGCATCCGCTTGCGACTCGTCCCGACGAGCACCCGGTGACCCTCGCCGATCAGGCTGGCGAGGCCGCGCACGACCAGCCAGTTCTGCTCGGGCGTCTTGCCGAAGCCGAAGCCCGGGTCGACGACGATGCGGTGATCCGGGATGCCTGCCGCCCGGGCGGCGGCGACGCGCTCACCTAGTTCGCCGACCACCTCGGCGACGATGTCGTCGTACACGGCGGTGCGGTACATGTCGGCCGAGTGCCCGCGCCAGTGCTGCAGGACGACGTCGGCCTCGGTGTCCGCGACGGCGGGGAGCATGTCGGGGTCGGCGAGGCCGCCCGACACGTCGTTGACGATGCGGGCGCCCGCGGCGACGGCGGCCATCGCGGTGCTCGCGTTCATCGTGTCGACGCTGATCGTCGCGCCGTCTTCGGCGAGGGCCTCGACGACGGGCAGTATGCGGCCCTGCTCGTCCGCGGGCGCGACGCGTTCGGCGCCCGGCCGCGTCGACTCTCCGCCGATGTCGAGCAGGTCGGCGCCGTCGAGACGCAGCGCGCGACCGTGCGCGATCGCCGCGTCGTGCGAGGCGTAGCGCCCGCCGTCGCTGAACGAGTCCGGCGTGACGTTCACGACCCCCATGACGAGGGTCATGTGCGGCCACCCGTGAGCAGGGCGATCGCCTCGGCCCGCGCCGCGGCCTCGGTGAACGCGCCGCGGGCCGCCACGGTGACGGTGGATGCCGCCGTCTGACGCCCGCCCCGCATCGTCACGCACTCGTGCACCGCGTCGAGCACGACGAGCACCCCGCGGGTGTCGATCGAGCCGGCGATCGCGTCGGCGATCTGCTCGCCCAGACGCTCCTGCACCTGCGGCCGAGCGGCGAGGATGTCGATCACCCGGGGCAGTGCGCCGAGACCGACCACCTGCTCGCCCGGCAGGTACGCGACGTGCGCGCGTCCCGCGAACGGCAGCAGATGGTGCTCGCACATCGACTGGAAGCGGATGTCGCGCAGCATGACGGCGCCCGAGGGCAGCGTGTCGGGGGCCGGCCCCCGCGTCACCGAGATCGTGTGCGCGAGGGGGGCCGCGGCATCCTCCCCCACTCCGGAGAAGAACTCCGCGTACGCGTCGGCGACGCGCTGCGGGGTGAGCTTCAGGCCCGGGCGCTCCGGATCCTCACCGATGGCCACGAGCAGTTCTCGGACCAGCTCGGCGACGCGCTCGCGGTCGACCGCCATGCGGGCCGCCTCAGGCCGTCGCGGGTCGAGCCTGCCCCGTCGCGTGGCGCGCGGGAGAGGTCTCGGCGGCCGGCTGCGCGGCCTCGGTGTTCGCCGCGACCGGCGCCTCGGCGCGGCGCGGGACCTCGACGGGAGGCAGCGTCGAGACGGGACGCTCGCTGCTCGAGAGCCACTGCGGGCGCGGCGGGAGCTTCTTGACGTCCTTGAAGATCTCGGCGAGCTCGAGGTGGTCGAGGGTCTCCTTCTCGAGGAGCGCGAGCGCGAGCCGGTCGAGGATCTCGCGGTTGTCGTTGATGACCTGGTAGGCCTCGTTGTGCGCCTGCTCGATGAGTCCGCGCACCTGGGCGTCGACGCGCTCGGCGATCCGCTCGCTGAAGTCGCGGCCGTGGCCCATGTCGCGGCCCATGAAGACCTCACCCGACGACGAGCCGAGCTTGACCGGTCCGACGTCGGTGGTCATGCCGTACTCGGTGACCATCTTCCGGGCGATGCCGGTGGCCTTCTCGATGTCGTTGGAGGCACCGGTGGTCGGGTCGTGGAAGACGATCTCCTCGGCGACACGTCCGCCCATCGCGTAGGTGAGCTGGTCCTGCAGCTCGTTGCGGGTCACGGAGTACTTGTCGTCGAGCGGCAGCACCATCGTGTAGCCGAGCGCCTTGCCGCGGGGCAGGATCGTGACCTTCGTGACGGGGTCGGTGTTGTTCATCGCGGCGGCGGCGAGGGCGTGGCCGCCCTCGTGGTACGCCGTGATGAGCTTCTCCTTGTCCTTCATGACGCGGGTGCGGCGCTGCGGACCGGCGATCACGCGGTCGATGGCCTCGTCGAGGGCGCGCATGTCGATGAGCTGCGCGTTCGAGCGGGCCGTCAGCAGGGCTGCCTCGTTGAGGACGTTGGCGAGGTCGGCACCCGTGAAGCCGGGGGTCTTGCGCGCCACGACCGACAGGTCGACCGAGGGCGAGAGCGGCTTGCCGCGACCGTGCACCTCGAGGATCTTCTGGCGCCCCTTCAGATCGGGGGCGTCGACACCGATCTGGCGGTCGAAACGGCCCGGGCGCAGCAGAGCCGGGTCGAGGATGTCGGGACGGTTCGTCGCGGCGATGACGAGCACCGACACCTTCGGGTCGAAGCCGTCCATCTCGACGAGCATCTGGTTGAGCGTCTGCTCGCGCTCGTCGTGACCGCCGCCCATGCCGGCGCCGCGGTGGCGGCCGACGGCGTCGATCTCGTCGATGAAGATGATGGCGGGCGCGTTCTCCTTCGCCTCCTTGAAGAGGTCGCGCACGCGGCTCGCACCGACACCCACGAACATCTCGACGAAGTCCGAACCTGAGATGGAGTAGAACGGCACCCCGGCCTCGCCGGCGACGGCGCGCGCGAGGAGGGTCTTACCGGTTCCAGGAGGGCCGTACAGCAGCACGCCCTTGGGGATCCGCGCACCGACGGCCTGGAACTTGGCGGGGTCGCGCAGGAAGTCCTTGATCTCCTGCATTTCTTCGATGGCCTCGTCGGACCCGGCGACGTCGGCGAAGGTGACCGTCGGGGTCTCCTTCGTCACGAGCTTGGCGCGCGACTTGCCGAACTGCATGACCTTGCTGCCGCCGCCCTGGGCGCTCGAGAGCAGCCACCAGAAGAGCAGACCGAGGATGAGGATGGGGAGGAGGATCGAGATGAGGCTGCCGAACCAGCTCGTCTGCGGCACGACGTCGTTATAGCCGTCCTTCGGAGCAGCCGAGTCCACCGCCTGCACGACCGCGTCGGCGCGCTCGGCCACGTAGTAGAACTGCACGTTCGTCGCGCCCTCGAACGGCTCGCTGAGGGTGAGGTCGACCCGCTGGTCACCGTCGGTCAGGGTCGCCTGCGTCACGGTGTCGCCGCCGAGGAGCTTCAGGCCCTCCTGCGTCGTGATGCTGCGGGCACCCGTCAGGTTGGTGATGAGGGTCATCCCGACGATCAAGAGCACGCCGATGAGAACCACGTAGACGAACGGGTTGCGGGAGAGCTTCTTGACGTTCATGGTGCGTTCAGGCTACCCCCGCAGGGCTATGCGGGGTCTGTGCGTTCGTTTTCGGCGTACCGCGCGGAATCAGGCGTAGACGTGGGGTGCGAGGACCGCCACGTCGCGGAGGTTGCGGTACTTCTCCGCGAAGTCGAGTCCGTAGCCGACGACGAACTCCACGGGGATGTCGAAGCCGACGTAGCGGCAGTCGATCTCGACCTTGGCGGCCTCGGGCTTGCGAAGCAGCGCGAGCACCTCGATCGACGCCGCGCCGCGTGACGCGAAGTTCTCGAGCAGCCAGCTGAGGGTGAGGCCCGAGTCGATGATGTCCTCGACGATCAGGACGTGCTTGCCCGAGATGTCGGTGTCGAGGTCCTTCCGGATCTGCACGACACCGCTCGACTTCGTTCCGGCGCCGTACGACGAGACCGCCATCCAGTCCATCTCGATCGGGCGCTTGAGCGAGCGCGCGAAGTCGGCCATGACCATGACCGCGCCCTTCAGCACGCCCACGAGCAGCAGATCCTTGCCCTCGTAGTCGGCCTCCACCTGCCGCGCGAGCTGTTCGAGTTTGGCCTGGATCTCCTCCTCGGTGACGAGGACATCGGTGAGCTGGTCGGCGATCTCGGCTGCGCGCATTGCAGAAGTCTAAAGTTCGCGATCGGATGCCGGGAATCGGGCGCCCGTCCCGGCCTCGGCTCCCGTGAACTCGATCATCGCACCGATGCGGCGGGCGCGGCATCCGGGCAGGTCGATCGGACCCTGCCCCGCCCAGTCCGTCACCAGCCGCGCCACCTCGAGGGTCTGCGTGCGCGTCAGCGAGGCGTGGAACTCGCTCGCGACGACGTGCCGGATGATGCGGTGGCGCAGCGCCGGCGGGTTGGCGGCGAGCGCGGCGACCGAGACGGCGATGCCGGCCTCGGCGTGCTCGACGATGTCCTCGATGGTCTCGTCGATCATCTCGTCGAAGGCGTCGGCGTCCTCCCGCAGCTGCGCGGCCGTCCGGGCGAGCGCCTCGGCGATACCCGGGCCGAGCTCGGCCTCGAGCACGGGCAGCACCCGCTCGCGGACGCGCACACGGGTGAAGCGCGCGTCTTCGTTGTGGGGGTCGTCCCAGGGCTCGAGGCCCTGTGCGGCGCAGGCGGCCCGCGTCGTCGCGCGGCGGACGTCGAGCAGGGGCCGCAGCAGCGGCACGCCGTCGAGATCGGATGCCGCCGCCATCCCCTGCAGGCTGCCCGCCCCCGATCCGCGCGCGAGCCCCAGGAGGACGGTCTCGGCCTGGTCGTCGAGGGTGTGGGCGACGAGCACCGCGGCGGCGCGGGCGTCGCGCGCGGCATCCCGGAGCACGCGGTACCGCGCATCGCGTGCGGCGGCCTCGGGTCCGCCGTCGGCACCGACCTCGACGCGCACGACGAGCGGGTCGAGGTCGAGGCGTGCGGCCGCGCGCGCGGCGCGGGCGGCGACCTCCGCCGAGTCCGGCTGCAGACCGTGGTCGACGGTGACCGAGGCGGCCCGCAGTCCGAGCTTGGGTGCCTCGAACGCGACGGCCGCGGCCAGAGCCAGCGAATCGGCGCCGCCCGACAGCCCGACGAAGACGACGGCGCCCTCCGGAAGCCCGGTCAGGGCAGCGCGGACGGCGCGACGGACCTCGGCGACGGCGGGGTTCAGGGACGGCACGGCTCCACGCTATCCGGCCGGTGTCCCGTACTCAGTCTGCGGCGCCGAGGCCTGTCGGGGCTCGCGCGTGACTCCGCGCCGGGCGGGCGCCCGCCACGGGCGTGGAGACTGCATACGGTGCGCGGCGGCGTGCCGAATGCAGGTGAAACCGCGGCGACAGGGGCCGAAGACGGCTGTTCGCGGCGTTTTTCCGGAGTTCGGCACACGCAGCGGCGCCAGTAGGCTGGTCGGCGCATCCCACCGGACATTCAAAGGAGCACAGGCATGGGCGCGTACGACGCCGTCATCGAGATCCCGCGCGGCAGCCGCGTGAAGTACGAGGTCGACCACGGCACGGGCCGCGTCTTCCTCGACCGCGTTCTGTTCACCCCGATGGGGTACCCCGCGAACTACGGCTTCTTCGAGAACACGCTCGGCGAGGACGGCGACCCGCTCGACGTGCTGGTCCTGCTCGACCGCGAGATCTACCCGGGCGTGCTGGCCAAGGTCCGCCCGGTCGCCGTCCTGAAGATGAGCGACGAGGCCGGCGGCGACGACAAGGTCGTCGCGGTCCTGGCGAAGGATCCGCGCTGGGCTCACATCCAGGACGTCGACGACATCGACGAGTGGACCAAGGGCGAGATCGGCCACTTCTTCGAGCGCTACAAGGACCTCGAGCCGGGCAAGTGGGTCAAGGTCGACGAGTGGGCGAACGCCGCTGAGGCCGAGCGCCTGGTCGGCGAGGCGTTCGAGCGCTTCGAGCAGCACGAGGGCGAGACCCGCACGCAGGGTGAGGGCGAGTCGCCGAACACGCTCTGACGTGAAACGAAGAGGGTCGGATGCCGCGCGGCATCCGACCCTCTGTCGTCTCGGCGGCGGGCGTCAGACGCTGATGCCGCGAGCGCGCAGGAAGGGCGCCGGGTCGATGCGGACGCCGCCGCGGTAGACCTCGAAGTGCACGTGGCAGCCGGTGGAGGCGCCGGTGCTGCCGATGTAGGCGATCGTCTGACCGGCGCGGACGCGGTCGCCGTAGCCGACGTTGTAGCCGCCGTTGATGATGTGCGCGTACCCGGTGACGGTGCCGTCGCTGTGGCGGACCTGGATGTAGTTGCCCCAGGCTCCGCTGTAGCCGGCGAAGACCACGGTGCCGGATGCCGCGGCGTAGATCGGCGAGCCGCAGGAGCTGGCGAAGTCGATGCCGCGGTGGCCGCTGGCCGTGCAGCCACCGGAACCGCAGATGCTGCCGCGCGTGCCGAACCAGGAGCTGATCCAGCCGTGGGCGGGACGCACCCACCCGGACGACTGGACGACGCCGCCGCTGCCACCGCTGCTGCTTCCGCCGCCGGACGAGCCGCCGCTGGAGGATCCCCCCGTGCTCGGCTTGGGCTTGTTGGCCGCGGCGGCCGCTGCTTCTTCGCGGCGGCGCTTCTCTTCCGCGATACGGCGGGCTTCCTCTTCGCGAGCCTTGCGGGCAGCCTCTGCGCGGGCCTTGCGGGCGGCCTCTTCGCGCGCCTTGCGGGCGGCTTCGACGCCGGCCTTGTACCCGGCGACGGTCTTGGCCGTGGTGTCGCGGAGGGCGTCGAGCTGCGCTTCGAGGACTTCGCGGTGTTCGTTCTGGGCGGCGAGGGCGGCCTGCGCGGCTTGCGCGGCATCCTGCGCGGCCTGCATCTTCTGCTCGGCCTCGATCTTGCGCTTGTCACGCTCGTCGCGGGCGACCTGGGCCTGGGCGGCGAGGCTCTTCGCGCTGTCGCGGGCGCCGACGGCCTCGGCGTAGACGTCGCGGTTGGCGCCGACGAGGCGATCCATCGTGCCGAGGCGTCCGAGCAGGTCGTCGGCGCTGGCGGACGAGTCGGAGAAGAAGAGCTCGAGGGTTGCGTCGCCCTTGCCGGAGCGGTACTGCTGCGCGGCGAGGACGCCGAGCTTCGCGGCGGACTCCTTGGCGCGGGCCTCCTCGGCGTCGGCCTTGGCCTGCAGCGCGTCGGCGCGGGCGGCGGCGTCCTCGAACGCGATGAGGGCGTCCTGGTACTCGACGCCGAGGCGCTCGGCTTCGGCCTGCTTGGCGGCGACGTCGTTCTCGAGCGACGAGATGAGGTTCTGGATGCGGGTGATCTCAGAGCCCTTGGCGGCTTCGTTGTTGCGGGCCTTCTCGACGTCGTCCCAGCTCGGGTACGAGGTGGCGGCGAAGGCGGGAAGGGCGAAGCCCAGACCGGTGGATGCCGCGGCCACACCGAGGATGCCGAGTCCCAGGGCGTTGCGTCGGCTGATGCGCGACGAGAACGATCGCATCTCGTCGGCGGTGGGCGCGCAGCCGCAATCGACGTCCGGCGCCTCGGAAAGATCGGTCACTGCACACACCCTCCCCTCGGCCAGATGGCGTGCTGATCCGCCCATCACAGTAGCAACACTGTTCACATCCGTCACAGGAAAAGTGCGGACGGGCATCGCCATCGTGCCCCGGTTCTCGCGGCGGAGGATGCTGGCGCGCCCTCGATTCGCACATTCGTCGGGGATCGCATATGCTTGACCCTCGGTAAGCGTGAGCCCCCGGGTTCGCTCGGCCCCATCGTTTAGCGGCCTAGGACGCCGCCCTTTCACGGCGGTAGCACGGGTTCGAATCCCGTTGGGGTCACTCCCACAATTTAATAAGCATGGCCCTGTAGCGCAGTTGGTTAGCGTGCCGCCCTGTCACGGCGGAGGTCGCGGGTTCAAGTCCCGTCAGGGTCGCTCCGAGCGACGAGCCCTTTGTTTTCAGAGGGCTCTTCGTCTAGGACATGGCTCTTCTGCAGCCATGAGGCTCTGTAGCTCAGTTGGTAGAGCGCACGACTGAAAATCGTGAGGTCACGGGATCGACGCCCGTCGGAGCCACACGGACCGTCGTTACAACGGTCCCAGAAACCCTCGCCTAGCTTCTACATGGCGGGGGTTTTGCTTTGCCCTGGCGTCGGTCCGCGTCATCCGGCCAGTTCGTCGAGCCAGTTCGACCTCAGCCGCAGTGCCCGTTCGGTGCTTGCCGCTGCCAGAACGAGCGTCACGGCGATGTTCGCCTCCGCGGAGAGCCGGATGGGCGACGTGAAGGTGCCGAGGTGCTGCGCGAACAGTTCGATGTGCGAGATCGTCTCGACCAACTGGGGCACGGCGATGCCGACTCCGGCGACGACGAGGACCGATGCGACGACGCCGACCACATGGCTGAGGAACGGATGCCGCCGGTGCAGCGCCGCGCGCCGTCCTTCTGCGGACCGCGGGTGCGGCGTCAACTGTCGTTCCTCCCCTTCCGTCGAGACGAAATGGCATCGTCGGAGCCCGAAGGAGTTCGCGGCGACCTCGATGTGGCCGCCGGGGACGGCGAATCGTGCCGGCAGCCGGGAGACGGCATCCAGCGCGCCGTCTCGGTAGAGCCGCGCCCGCACCTCGCCGTCATCCCGGTCCCCCCACTGGCGAACGTCGACCGTGAAGACGGACGTGGATCCGTTCGCACCGGGGAGCGTGATGGCGAACGTCGACCTGCCGAGCGCCTGCCACCACCGGTAGGGATCGAGGGGACGGCCGTCCCCCGCGCGGACCCGCCGTTCGGCGATGCGCTGCCGCCAGGTCGCCATCAGGCAGCACCACCGAGCAGCCACTGGCTGAGCGGATGGACCAGGTACAGCAGGGAGTACGCCTCCCAGATCGCTCCGACGACCAGGAGGATCAGCGCCGGCACTGCCAAGAGGCCGATGCTCTCGAGTCCTCGGACATACCCGTCCCGGTGCCGCTGCACCCCGACACTGCGCGGACGCAGCCAGCTGCGGCCCAGGATCCACGCGCCGAGCAGGAAGAGGACGTAGGCCTGCAGTTCGATCAGGACGGTGAGCGCGTGAGGGATGAGCGCGACCCAGCCGACGGCCGTGGTCTGCACGAGCGTGACCCCCGTCTCCACCGCCCACCACCCGAACAGCGCGAGACCCGCGAAGGGGACCAGCAGCGATGGCAGCACGATGGTGGCGAGGCTGAGGCGGAACAGGTTCACCGCGAAGATCAGCAGGGCGAAGAGGGGAGCCGAGGAGACCACCGACCTCACCACGTCGGCCGTGCCGTCGGATTCGAGCGCGTCCGCGCGGGCGGTGTTCAGCTCGGGGAGAAGCAGCCCGAGCGCGAAACCGACGAGGACGAGGCCGTATGCGGCGACGTTGAGGAGCACGTAGGCGCGCGCGTTCGTCCGGATGAGGTGGCCCGGCCGGCGCCAGAACGGCAGGGCGGACGAGGCTACGGGGACCATGGATGTGCGAAAAGGCATGCATCCATCCCACGCCGCCGGTGACGATCGCGGCAGTGCCGAGCTGTCACCGGTTCGCGTGACATTTGTCAGCCGGAGCCGGGAGATTCACCGCCCGCAACCAGAGCCCGTACGACCGCCGGGCGGAGACGATTGACCCTCTGGGAAACAGCGACCCTCCGAACCCGGAGTGTGGATCGTCCAATCGCGGCCGGTGCTCATGCCGCCGCATCCTGACACAGGTCCGAGACGGTCGATAGCCTCACAGGATGACTCGCACGACCGCCGCCTACACGAACCGGGCGACGGAGTACGTCGAGGCGCTCGGCTCGGTCGGGGCGATGCACGAAGCGGATCGCCGCCTCATCGAGATGTGGGGAGCCGCGGCATCCGGTCGACTCATCGACGCGGGCTGCGGGCCGGGGCACTGGACGCAGCACCTCGCGGAGCGGGGCGCCGACCGCGGGATCGACCTTGTGCCGGAGTTCATCGACCACGCTCGCGCTACCCACCCGGGCATCCGGTTCGACGTCGAGAGCATCGAGTCGATGGACGAACCGGATGCCGCGATCGGCGGCATCCTGGTTTGGTTCTCGACGATTCACCACGAGCCGAGCGACATCGCGGTTCCGCTCGCCGAGTTCGCTCGCGTGCTGCGGCCCGGCGGGTCGCTGCTGCTCGGCTACTTCGACGCGGATGAGACGGAGGCGTTCGACCACGCCATCGCGCGGGCCTACCGCTGGAAGGCGACCGACCTCGAGCGCGTTCTCGGTGTGGCCGGATTCGAGGTCATCGAGATTCACCGCCGCGCCGAACCCGGCGCACGACCCGTCGGGGCGCTGATCGCCGAGCTGCGGAACTGAGCCTCACCGCGGCTCCGTCACCCGCACCAGCCCGCAGTTCAGGCACGACCACGCGACGGTGAAGCGCTCGTCGTCGAGGATCTCGAAGCGCAGCGGATCGCCGCAGGTGGGGCAGCTGACCGCCGGACGCTCGCTCACGGATCGAGCCTAAGCGCGGGGCGACAAGACCAGCCCGGCTACCCTGATCGCATGCCGCCCCTCCTCAGTGCTCAACGGCGGTCGCGCCTCGTCGAGATGCTGGCCGAGTCCGGCAGCATCCGCCTCGAACCCGCCGCCGACCCGCTCGGGGTCTCGGTCATGACGGTGCGCCGCGACCTCGACGACCTCGGGGGTCGTTCCTCGTCGCGAAGGCGGCGGCGAAGGCGCTCATCGAGCAGAAGATGGGCGGCGACGTCATCTACATCTCGTCGAAGAACTCGGTCTTCGCCGGCCCGAACAACATCGCGTACTCGGCCGCGAAGGCCGACCAGGCCCACCAGGTGCGCCTGCTGGCCGTCGAGCTCGGCGAGCACGGCGTGCGCGTGAACGGCATCAACCCCGACGGCGTCGTGCGCGGCTCGGGCATCTTCGCCGCCGGCTGGGGCGCCAACCGCGCCGCGACCTACGGGGTGAAGGAAGAGGACCTCGGCCAGTTCTACGCGAACCGCACGATCCTCAAGCGCGAGGTCGTCCCCGAGAACGTCGCCGACGCGGTCTACGTCCTCACCGGCCCCGAGCTCTCGCGCACCACCGGCCTGCACATCCCCGTGGACTCCGGCGTCGCCGCCGCCTTCCTGCGTTAAACACGGCCCGCGGTCGAATCACTCCAGAGGAAGATGGTCCCCATGGTGCAGCGTCAATTCCCGAAGCCCGTCGAGCTGCTCGAGCTCATGCAGTTCAAGAAGCCCGAGCTCAACGGCACGAAACGCCGACTGGATGCCGCGTACACGATCGCCGACCTGCGGAAGATCGCGAAGCGCCGCACCCCGAAGGCCGCGTTCGACTACACCGACGGCGCCGCCGAGGGCGAGACCTCGCTCGCTCGGGCGCGGCAGGCGTTCGAGGACGTCGAGTTCCACCCCGACGTGCTGCGCCCGGCGGAGAACGTCGACACCTCCGTCGAGATCCTCGGCGGACCGTCCGCGCTGCCGTTCGGCATCGCCCCGACCGGTTTCACCCGCCTCATGCAGACCGAGGGCGAGGTCGCGGGCGCGGGAGCGGCGGGGGCCGCCGGCATCCCGTTCACCCTCTCGACCCTCGGGACCACCTCGATCGAGGGCGTGCAGGCCGCCAACCCGAACGGGCGCAACTGGTTCCAGCTGTACGTCATGCGCGATCGCGAGATCTCGTACGGGCTCGCGAAGCGCGCCGCCGAGGCCGGGTTCGACACGCTGCAGTTCACCGTCGACACCCCCGTCGCCGGCGCGCGCCTGCGCGACAAGCGCAACGGCTTCTCGATCCCGCCGCAGCTCACCCTCGGCACGATCGTCAACGCGATCCCGCGGCCGTGGTGGTGGATCGACTTCCTCACGACCCCCAAGCTCGAGTTCGCCTCGCTGTCGGCGACGGGCGGCACGGTCGGCGACCTGCTCAACGCCGCGATGGACCCTACGATCAGCTACGAGGACCTGAAGGTCATCCGCGAGATCTGGCCCGGCAAGATCGTCATCAAGGGCGTGCAGAACGTCGAGGACTCGAAGCGCCTCATCGACCACGGCGTCGACGGCATCATCCTCTCGAACCACGGCGGGCGCCAGCTCGACCGGGCACCCATCCCCTTCCACCTGCTGCCCACCGTGGTGCGCGAGGTCGGCAAGGACGCGACGATCATGGTCGACACCGGCATCATGAACGGCGCCGACATCGTCGCCGCGATAGCGCTCGGCGCGAAGTTCACGCTCATCGGCCGCGCGTACCTCTACGGCCTCATGGCGGGCGGCCGGGCGGGCGTCGACAAGACGATCGAGATCCTCCGCAGCGAGATCGAGCGCACGATGAAGCTCCTCGGCGTCGCCTCGATCGCCGAGCTCGAGCCGCGGCACGTGACCCAGCTCACCCGCCTCGCGCCGATGCCCCGTACCGACGTCTGAGCCCGCGCGCTAGCCTGGCGCGGTGAGCGCAGCGGACGAGACCGGACCCTTCTTCCACGGCACGAAGGCCGACCTGCGGATCGGTGATCTGCTGGTCGCGGGGCGACGCTCGAACTACCGGCCGTCGATCGTGATGAACCACATCTACTTCACGGCGCAGCGCGACGGCGCGGCCCTCGCGGACTGGAAGCGCCGGATCACCGCGATCGAGGAGTCCGGCGGCGAGATCATCAACTGATGGCCGGCGTCATCCGCTTCTGCCGCAGCCGCAACGCGGGCCGCCGGTGCACCCGCCCGCTCGACCACCCCGGCCTGCACCGGCACCGCACGATCATGTGGACGGATGCCGCCGCCGACCCCGCCGGATGCCCCGGCTCCGGTCGACCCGGCGAGCCCGCCGCAGCACTCGCGGACGGCTGGCCCTCCGGGCGCGCCCTCTGCCCCGTGTGCCACCGCTTCGTCCCCCTCGAAGACGGCAGGCTCACCGCGCACGAGACGTCGGATCCGCACGAGACGGATGCCGAGACCGCCCACCGCCGGGAGTGGCTCAACACCCACGGCTGGTGACGGCCCCCGTGTCCCGGCTGCGTGACATGCTGGCGGGATGCGCATCGCCGTCACAGGGTCCTCCGGCAAGCTCGGCACGGTCGTCGTCCGCGAACTCCGGGCCGCCGGTCACGAGGTCATCGGCTTCGACGTCCACGGCCGGCGCGGACCCGGCTTCGTCCAGGTCGACCTGACCGACTACGGCCAGGTCATCGACGCGCTGACCGCGGTCGGCGACCAGCACGACGGCGTCGACGCGCTCGTGCACCTCGCGGCGATCCCGGCCCCCGGCATCCGCTCGGACGTCGCGACCTTCCACAACAACATCGCGAGCACGTTCAACGTGTTCTGGGCGGCGCTGCGGATCGGCATCACGAAGATCGTCTACGCCTCGAGCGAGACCGTGCAGGGGCTGCCGTTCGACGTCCCGCCGCCCTACATCCCCGTCGACGAGGACTACCCCGCGCGCCCCGAGTCGGTGTACTCGCTCGTGAAGCACCTCGAGGAGCAGATGGCGATCCAGCTGACGCGCTGGTACCCGGCGGCATCCATCACCGCTCTGCGGTTCTCGAACGTGATGGTGCCGGAGGACTACGCGGAATTCCCCTCCTTCGACGCCGACGCCCGCGGCCGCAAGTGGAACCTGTGGAGCTACATCGACGCGCGCGACGGTGCGCAGGCGGTCGCGCGGGCCCTCGAGGTCGCGCCCGCCGGGTTCGACCACTTCCTCATCGCCGCCGCCGACACCGTCATGAGCCGCCCGAACGACGAGCTGGTCGCCGAGGTGTTCCCGGATGCCGAGACGCGCGGCGACCTCGGCACGCACGATTCGCTGTTCTCGACCGCGAAGGCGCAGCGCCTGCTCGGCTACCGGCCGCAGCACTCCTGGCGCGACCACGTGAGCTGAGAGGTCAGCCGCCGAACTCGGCGTAGACCGCGATCTCGGTGTGGTTCCACGCGCAGGTCTCGGCGATCGGCCGGTGCACCTCCCAGAACTCCTGCACCTCCGTCATCCCACCCGGGATCGGCGAGCGCTCCGCGAGCACGTCGCGCATGGCGGCGAAGCCGTCGGCGAGCGACGTGTCCGACGCGTCGGCGAGCGCGGCGGCCGCCCGTGCCGCGGCATCCACCCGTGTGTTCCATTCGTCGGCTCCGAACGCGGCGTAGAAGCCGTAGCCGTCGTCGGCGTTCGAGACCTGGCTGTACACCTGCGAGTACGCCTCGCACTCCTCGACCAGGTCGGCATCCTGCACGAACGGCTCGGACGAGTAGGTGACGGAGAGGGTCCACCCGACCTCCGGCCCGATCGACAGCCACAGCATCCCCGACGATCCGTACGTCCAGGGCCAGGCCAGGGTGCGGGAGCCGTCGCACTCGCCCGACAGCGGCGCCTGGCCGAGCATCATCGCGTCGCCCAGCTCGGCGATGAAGTGCGACGGGGCGTCGCAGGAGAGGTCGACGAGTACGGAACGCGCGGCCGCGGGCACGGCCAGCGGCACCCGCTCCTCGGTCCGAGGGCCGACGCCCGACACGGTCTGCTCGCCGACGATGATCGGCCCGTCGGACGGGATCACCACGGGGGTCGACACCGGGGTCGGGACGGGGCTCGCCTCGGGGGTCGGCTCGATCGCCGCCTCCGCGACACTCCGAGCCTCCGTCGCGGTCGCGACGCACCCCGTCGTCAGGACCAGCGCCGCGACGGTGAGGACGAGACCGCTCCACACCCGGCGCGCTCGGGTGTCAGCGGCATCCCCCCAGATCATCCCCCCTGTCTAGCAGAGGGGTCAGATCGTGCGCAGCCGCGAGGCCCGGACGATCTGGATGACGCCGAGCAGGATGAGCGAGACGCCCATCCACAGCCAGAGCACGAGCGCGCCCCAGACGGGCGCGAAGAGGATGGCCACCCCCGCGACGAGGCTGAGCACCGCGAACGCAATCGTCCAGCCGCGCGACCGGGTGCCGCGGAGGGTCGTCAGCGCGACGACGCCCTCGACGATCCACAGGATCCCGACCAACGCCCCCAGGAACGCCGCGAGCGTCTCGGCTGCAAGGCCGAGGTTCGAGAAGGCGACGACACCGCCGATCACGAAGATCAGGCCCAGGGCGATGTGGCCCACGCGCGCCCACGAGCCCGCCGTGCGCGACAGCAGCCCGATGGCGACGTTCACGATACCGGCGACAACTGCCCACGCCGCGATGATCCCGGCGACGACCATCGCCGTCTTGTCCGGCCAGACGAGCATCACGATGCCGACCACGACCGCCAGCAACCCGCCGATCAGGAGGGCACCGCGGATGCCGCCCACCACCGTCCGAGCTGATCCCTGCGTGCTCATCGCGCACTCCCCTCGCCGGATGCGGCCAGGCTATCGGGCGTGCCCCTCGGCGGGAAGGCACCCGCCCCCAGCCCTCACAGGAGGTTCGCCGGGGACATCCTCAGTCCCGCCCGGGCAGGCGCCATTAGGCTGAGACGTCCCGTGCCCGCCGAGCATCGCGAGCCCCGCCATGGATCTGTCGATCATCGTTCCGACCTTCAACGAGGGTCCGAACGTCGTCGAGCTGCTGCGGCGCATCGGTGACACGCTCGACGACCGTGTCTTCGAGGTCGTCTTCGTCGACGACTCGACCGACGACACGGCCGACATCATCGCGGCAGCGGCGCGCACGTCGCCCTTCCCCGTCCGCCTGATCCACCGCGAGCAGCCGGTCGCGGGCCTCGGCGGCGCCGTCGTCGCCGGGTTCCAGGCGGCAAGCTCCCGCTGGTGCCTCGTCATGGACGGCGACCTGCAGCATCCCCCCGAGGACATCCCCCGCCTCATCGAGCGCGCCGAACGCGGCGACGTGGACGTCGTCGTCGCTTCGCGGTACGCGTCGGGCGGCACCTCGAAGGGACTCGCCGACGCGACCCGCACCGCCGTCTCGCGCGCCTCGACCGCGCTGACGAAGGCGATGTTCCCGCGCAAGCTCGCGAACTGCACCGACCCGATGACGGGGTTCTTCCTGCTCGACACGCACGCCGTCGACGTCGACGCCCTGCGCCCGCGCGGCTTCAAGATCCTGCTCGAGGTGCTCGCCCGTCGTCAGCTGCGCGTCGACGAGGTGCCCTTCGACTTCGCGCAGCGCCACGCCGGCACCTCGAAGGCGACGTTCACGCAGGGCGTCCGCTTCCTCACCCAGCTCGCGATGCTGCGCTTCGGCCGGATGTCGGCGTTCGCGCTCGTCGGCGGGTTCGGGGCCATCGCGAACCTCGTGATCATGTGGGGCCTCATCCGCCTCGGGATGGACTACGTCCCCGCCGCCGTCGTGGCGAGCGTCGTGACGATCATCACGAACTTCCTGCTGCTCGAGTACCTCGTCTTCGCCGACATGCGCTCCGAATCCGGGCGCATGCTCACCCGGTTCCTGAAGTCGTTCAGCTTCAACGGGCTCGAGGCGATCGTCCGCATCCCGGTGCTGTCGATCCTCGTCGAGGGAGCGCACATCCCGGCGGTCCTCGCCGCGGCCCTCACCCTCGTCGCCGCCTTCGTGCTGCGCTTCGTCTTCCACGCCCTCGTCGTCTACGCCCCCCGCAGATCCGGGCGCCGCGCGGCGCAACCCGACGCCGCGCCCACGGCGGTGGGCGGGCGTACGCTGGAGTGATGACCGACACGTCCGCTCAGATCACGATGTTCGGCGCCGACTGGTGCCGCGACTGCCGCCGTACGAAGGCGCAGCTCGACAGCCTCGGAGTCGACTACCGCTACATCGACCTCGAAGCCGAGCCCGACGCCGCCGATGTGGCCCGCGAGATCTCCGGTCGCACCAACATCCCCGTCGTGGTCTACCCCGACGCGACGCACCACGTCGAGCCGAGCAACGACGACGTCGCCGCGAAGCTCCGCGAACTCTCGCTCATCTGAGCCCACCCGCGCCGCCCTCGACGCGGCGCTCGCGCACCTGCGCACCGGCTCCGACCGCCACCTGGGGCGCGTACCCGGGCGGCACGATCGACGACGCGCCCAGCGGGATCGGCGTCGTGCACAACGCGCTACTGCTGGACGGGGTCGAGCGGACGGTCGTCCGCGGACCGTTCCGGCCCTTCCCGCGCTCGCTCGGACGCGGCCGGTTCTCGGTCCTGCCGAAACCGCCGTGGTTCGTCACCTCACGCACCGGACGGGCTGTGTCGGAGGGGTTCGCGCGGTTCCGCATGGACGGCCGGGTCGGGCCGCTGCTCCTCACCCTCGTGCGGGCGTTCGGCGCCTGACCCCGCCGCGTGACCGGCCGCGGCGGGCGGCGGCGGCGGGGCGGATGAACATCGGCTGACGCCGAGTTTACGAATCGCACTCGCACGCTCGCCCGGTGCGCGCTACAGTTGCCTCCGAGTGGATCGCGCGGCCGGGGGGTCGCGCGGAGGTCTTTGGGGGACCGCGAAGCTCGCTTGGGGAACATGCAGCCGCCTTGGGGGCGGATGCAGTGACGCACATTGCTTGGGGGCATGATGCGGCAGCTGACCGATGTGTGTGGGGACGATCGGTGACCGCGGTCGACGGCATCGCGCCGGGTCTCACGCTGCCCGGGCTCGGCCCGAAGACGGCGTCGCGCACCTCGACCGCTGAGGCGCCCCGCGCCTCGGCGGCGCTCGTCGGCCGCCTGCAGTGGGAGCGCCGGTTCCGCACGCGGCTCCGCGTGAACGACGCCGTCGTCGTGGCGGTGTCCTGCACCTTCGCGACCATCGTCTCGGTCACGGCCGCTGCGCCCTCCGACATCGCCGTCCGGAATCGGGTCATCATCGCGGTCGCGACCGCGATGATCTGGCTCATCTCGCTCGGCCTCTTCAACACCCGGTCGACGACGGTCGTCGGGACCGGGCCCACGGAGTACGCGCGCGTCGCCCACGCGACCGGGCTCGCGTTCGGCCTGCTCGCGATCGTCTTCGTGGTGTTCGAGTGGCACGGCATCCGCGCGCAGCTGTTCACCGCGCTGCCGCTCGGCACCCTGGCGCTCCTCGCCTCGCGGTGGGCATGGCGACGATGGCTCATCGCCCAGCGCGCCGAGGGCCGGTACGCCTCGCGCACCGTCGTCGTCGGCTCGCGGGACGACGTGGAGTACGCGATCCGGTCGCTCGGACCGGCCGGCCAGCTGGGATACCTCGTCGTCGGTGTGGCCCTGCTCGACGACGACCGGGACTCGCTCACCGTCGACGACGTCGTGTACCCGGTCACGCGCGGCGACGACGCCGTCCTGCGTGCCGCTGCGATCCACGAGAGCGACACGATCGTGGTCGCGAGCCAGCCCGCCGGCGACCCGGCGTACGTGAAGCGGCTCGCGTGGGCGCTCGAGGGCACCGCCGCTGAGCTCGTGATCTCGAGCCGCCTCACCGACGTCGCCGGGCCGCGCATGTCGCTGCGGCCCGTCGAGGGGATGCCGCTCATCCACGTCAAGATCCCGAGCTTCGAGGGAGCCGCCTACTACGTGAAGCGGGCGCTCGACATCCTCGTGTCGCTCGCCGCCCTCGTCCTGTTCGCACCGATCGCACTCGTGATCGCGATCGCGATCACGGCCGACGACGGCGGTCCCGTCTTCTTCCGCCAGGCGCGCGTCGGGCGCGACGGACGCGAGTTCGCGATGCTGAAGTTCCGGACGATGCGTGTGGATGCCGAGGCCGAACTCGCGGCGCTCCTCGCCCACAACGAGGGGTCGGGGCCCCTCTTCAAGCTCCGGCGCGATCCGCGCGTGACGCGGGTCGGGCGGTTCCTGCGGTCGTTCTCGCTCGACGAGGTCCCGCAGTTCTGGAACGTGCTGCGCGGCGACATGAGTGTCGTCGGTCCGCGACCGCCGCTGCCGTCCGAGGTCATCGCCTACGACGGCACCGTGTCGCGCCGCCTCTACATCAAGCCGGGCATCACCGGCCCCTGGCAGGTCGGCGGACGCAGCGACCTCTCCTGGGAGGAGAGCGTCCGGCTCGATCTCCGCTACGTCGAGAACTGGACCGTCATGACGGACCTGGTCCTGATGTGGCGGACCGCCAAGGTCATGGTCACCACCGAGGGAGCGTACTGATGGTCATCGAAATCCCGCGGCGGCTCGACAGCGAGCCGGTCCGCCTCGCCCAGGACGAGCGGCCCCGCGCCACGCGGACGCTCGAGATCGCGATGATCGGCACCCGCGGGGTCCCGGCCTCGTACGGCGGCTTCGAGACGGCGGTCGAGGAGATCGGTCGTCGGCTCGTCGAGCGCGGACACGGTGTCACGGTGTACACGCGGGGCTCCGAGAGCCGAGCCCGCGAGTACCTCGGCATGAAGGTCGTCCACCTGCCCGCCCTCCGGGTGAAGCAGCTCGAGACGCTGAGCCACACCGGGCTCTCGGCCGTGCACGCCGTGTTCGGCCGCCGACCGGATGTCGCCTTCGTCTTCAACGCCGCGAACTCGCCGTTCCTGCCGGCGCTCCGCGCCCGCGGCATCCCGACCGCCCTGCACATGGACGGCCTGGAATGGAAGCGGTCGAAGTGGGGCCGGCGCGGCAAGGCGTACTACCGCTGGGCGGAGGAGTTCGGCGTCCGCACCGCCGACGCGCTCATCGCCGACGCCCCCGGCATCCGCGACTACTACGACCGCGAGTTCGGCGTGCCGACCGAGCTCATCCGCTACGGCGCCCCGATCCTCGAGGACGCCCCGGCCGACGGCATCCGCTCCCTCGGCTTGGCACCGGGCGGATACCACCTCGTGGTCGCCCGGTTCGAACCCGAGAACCACGTGCTCGAGATCGTCGAGGGCTACCGCAGGAGCTCCGCGACCCGGCCCCTCGTCGTCGTCGGCTCCGCGCCCTACGCCGCCGAGTACACGCAGCAGATCCGTGCCGCCGCGGGCGGCGATCCCCGCATCCACTTCCTCGGCGGGGTCTTCGACCAGGACCTGCTGGACGCGCTCTACTTCCACGCGCTCACCTACGTGCACGGGCACTCCGTGGGCGGGACCAACCCGTCGCTCCTGCGGGCGATGGGGGCCGGCACGGCCGTCCTCGCGTACGACGTCGGCTTCAACCACGAGACGCTGGCCGAGCAGGGCCTGTTCTTCGCGGATGCCGCCGAAGCCGGCCGGCACTTCGCGACCCTCGAGGGCGACCCCGCCGGCGCGACCGTGATGGGGCGGATCGTCCGCGAGCGCGCCCGCGAGGCGTTCCGTTGGGACGACATCGCGACCGACTACGAGGACCTCGCCGTCCGACTCGCCCGCGGCGAGTCGATGCACCTGCTCGGGCGTCGTGCGCGCCGGCGGCCGGACTCCACCCGCTGACCCGAACCCCCCGGCGTCGGGCCGCGGTGTGCGGCACCGCGGCCCGACGGTTGGAAAGGACACCCCATGCGCATCCTCCTCGCCTGGACGGATGAGACCTCACCGAACCTCGGCGTCCGCGCCCTCGGGCGCGGGTCGAAAGACCTGCTCCGCCGCATCTGGCCGCAGGCGGAGTTCGTGTACATGAACTACGGCTCGAAGCCCGAGGCCGTCACATGGTCCCCGCGCGGTCTCGTCCGCGAGTGGGTGACCGGCCGCCGCGGCATGCGCGACTGGCTCGACGGGTTCGACCTCTACTGGGACACCCGCTCCGGCGACAGCTTCTCGGACATCTACGGCCTCCCGCGGCACACGACCATGTCGATGATCCACGAGTTCGCGGCCCGTCGACACGTCCCGACGGTCCTGGCGCCGCAGACGATCGGCCCCTTCGGTTCGCGCCGGTCGCGGCTGCTCGCTCGGCGTGACGTGCACCGCTCACGGCTCGTGCTCGCCCGCGATCCGTTGAGCGCCGCAGCGTCGGCGACGCTCGGGCGACCCGTCGACCTCACGACGACGGACCTCGTGTTCGGCATCGACCAGCCCGTGGCCGAGCGGGGTCACGACGTCCTGCTCAACGTCTCGGGACTGCTCTGGCGGTCGACCCGTCACGGAGACCCCGAGGCGTACCGACGCCAGATCCGCGCGGTGATCGACGGACTTCTCGTCCGCGGCCGCTCCGTCACCCTGTTCCCCCACGTCCTCGACTCCGCCGACCCCGACAACGACGTCCCGGTGGCGACCGAGCTGCACGCGGAGTACGAAGGGCGCCTGGGGCTGGTCGTGCCGCGCGACCTCGAGCACGCCCGGGCGGTCATCGCCGGGGCATCCCTCGTCATCGGAGCGCGCATGCACGCGTGCCTGAACGCCCTGTCGACGGGAACCCCCGCGATCGCGATGGCCTACTCCCGCAAGTTCGCACCGCTCATGGGTGAGCTCGGCTGGCCGCACGTCGTGGACGCGAGCGGCTCCGAGGAGGTCGCCGACCGGATCCTCGCCGCCGTCGACGACCCGTCCCTGGCCGCCCAGGCACGGCAGGCGCAGCAGCGGGGGCAGCGGCTCCTCGCCGACGTCCAGCACCTCGTCGAGGCGACCCGATGATGTCGCCCCTCACCTTCGTGACCGTCGTCTTCGAGGCCGAGGTCCCGCTCCTCGAACTGCAGGCCCGCTCGATGGCCCGCTATCTCGACCCCGCCAGCGTCGAGGAGATCATCATCCTCGACAACAGCGTCCTCGGACTGAGCGGGCCCTCCCGTCGCCGCCTCCTGCGGGAGTACGGAGCTCTGCGGGATAGGGTGCGCATCGTGCGCACGCGGGAGCTGATCGATCCCGGCGCCACCGGGGGCTGGCGGAGCCAGCAGGCGGCCAAACTCGCGATCGCCCGGCGGATCCGGACTCCTCATTACGTGGTCCTCGATGCGAAGAACCACTTCACGCGCGCGGCGAGCGCCGCGGAGTTCGTCGACCTCACCGGTCGCGCGTTCGGACGCTCGCACCCGTACACGACGCATCCGCTCCGCGAGTCACTCGTGGGGACCCTCACCTACGTCGGCGCCGATGCGCACCAGACCGAACGGGCCGTCGCCGCGTTCCCGCCCACCGCCACGCCCTTCGTCTTCGACACCGACACCGTCCGCGCTGTCATGGACGACATCGAGCGGCGGTCGGGCCGAACCTTCCCGGAGGAGTTCGAGCGCCGCAAGCTGCTCGAGTTCTTCCTCTACGCGGGCTGGATCGAGACGAGGGGGCCGGGCCTCGCCGCGCTGCGCAACAACCGGTCGCTTCCGGCACCCGCAGTGTGGCCGAAGGCGGCATCCGTCGACGGCGTCCGCGCTGCGATCGCGGAGCACCGCCGAGAGGACGCGGCCGTGTTCGCCGTGCACCGCCAGGTGCTCGCCGCGGCAGACCCCGCCACCCTCGCCCGCATCGCCGAGGCGTGGACCACCTTCGGCCTGTTCCCGGACGCGGCCTCCGCAGGCACGTTCATCCGGCGCTTCCGCCGACGGTATCTCCCGGCGATCGTGTGGACTCGCGGAATGGAGCGCGTCCGTCGCGCCGTGGGTCACCGGAAGCGCGCGCCGAGGCTCACCTCGCCCGTCGTCAGGTCGGAGACGCCCGCGATCTGAGCCGGGACGGGTACCGCGATCGAGGTCTGCCGCGAGGCCGTCGCGGAGCGCAGCGAGTAGTCGTCGTGAACCGGGGATGCCGCTTGCTCGACCAGCACCGACCGCTTCTCCCGCCCGGTGGCGGACGTGAAGTCGGCGAGCGTCGAGAAGCCCTCGGAGGGTCCGGCCGCGCCGCGCGAGTAGATCGCGAACCAGCGGGTCGCCGTGGGCGATGCGCGGTGATAGAAGTTGCCCTCCGCTCGCGTCACCATCTGCCCGCCCACGAGGGCCCGCGAAAAGTCGTCGACGCACACCAGGCACTCGCCCCGCGGTTCCGCCACGATGTTGTTGGCGATCACGATGCCCTTACTCATCCACGGAATGAGACTGTTCGCTGATCGCCGCTTGTCCTGCGTGACCGCGATGTTGCGTTCGTTGCCTACGAGGGTGTTGTTCCAGATCGCCGCATCCCCTGCGTTCGCGATCAGGATTCCGTGCAGCGCGTTGTCGGCCACGAGGTTGTCGGCGAAGACCGCGCGTTCCGACAACTCGAACACCACGCCGCTGCCCGTGTTGCGCAGACTGTCATTGCCGCTGAAGACGACGCCGTAGTTGGACTCGTCGAACCACGGACCCTGGCCGAGGTTGTCGGCGAAGACGCTGTCGGCCACGACCACGTCCGTTGAACTGTGGATCTTGAGGGCGCCCGACACCGGCGCCCTGTTGAAGCGCTCACGGTTGTTGCCGGTCGAGAGCATGCGGCGGATCTCGAGGCCGTCCGCCTGCGAGGCACCGGCGCCGAGCAGACCGTTCCCGATGACCGACACGTCCGCGAGCGTGGTGTCCTTCGACCAGGTGTAGAGACCGGTCGTCGAGTTGTCGCGGATCGTGACGTCCGAAAGGGTCACCCGGTCGGCGGCGACGATGACGGTCCCCATCGACGGGACGCTGGTCGCGTACCGCCGGACGCCGATGCCCTTCACCACCGACCCCTCGGAACGCACTGAGAGAGCGCTGATGAGTGTGCTCACCTTGGCCTTCTTCCCGGTGAGGTCCGTACCGACGACGAGTTCATCGGACTTCTCGTCCACGAAGAAGCGTCCGTTCGAGACCTGGGAGCGGGATGCGACCTGCGTGAGCTGCCGCCCGTCGACCCACACCTGATCGGGGTGGGCGGCCATCGGGTACGCGGGATCGACGAAACGCCAGCCGTTCGCGGTGCCGTCCGGCTCCCCCCGCTTGAACGTGGGGCTCGCGTCGAGCGACTGCGTCCAGCCGGAGCGGACCCAGACGTTGCCCGACTTCCGCCATCCCGTGACGGTCTCGGCACCGTCCAGCCAGACCGCCTCGGCGCGATACGGCTGAAGCGTGACCCGCTTCTGCGGCGGGATGATGACGCTCTCGTGGTACGTCCCACCCCGGAGGGCGATCGTGCCCCCGTTCGACACCTTCTTCAGTGCGGCGGTGATCGTTCGCAGCGGCGACGCCACGGTGCCCGCGGCGGAATCACGTCCGGCGGGAGAGACGATGACCGCGGCCGCAGGAACGGGGTAGTCCCGTGTACCCGGCTCGGCCGCGCCGGCGGTCGCGCGAGCACCTGCGACCCGCTCCGCACCGGGAGCGGGAGCGGGCTCCGCGGGAGTCGGTTTGGGCGTCGGCTTCGGCGCGGGGGAGGGGGCGGCGGGCGTCGCCGTCGCGGCCGAGACCCCGAGGTCGTCGACACCGACACGCAGTGCCTTCGTCGCAGCGGAGGTATAGAGAGAGAACTCGACGGCGCCCTTGCCGGCGATGCGTTCCGCCGACGAATCCGTGTGCGTGACGATCCGGGCCGTGGACTCCGACGCCCCCGAGCGCCAGACCTTGCCCGTGAGGGCGACCTTCGTCGTCCCGGTCGCCTGCATCCGGACGTGGAGCGTGCCGCCTGCTCGGACCCTGTCTGTGAGGCGCACACGCTCGAGCGTGGTCACCGAGGTACCCGAGCGCTTCTCCAGAGTGAGGTCGACGTAGCCGCCGACCATGACGCGAACACCGACCTGGTAGGCGCCTTCCGCAGTGGCGCGCACGCCGTGCGAGAGGTACAGGCCGCTTCCGGTCGTGGGGAGGGTGGGCACGGTCACCGTGAAGCGGGAATCCACGTCACGAGCGGAGACGGGGAGCGTGACACGGGAAGTGCGCCCGGGTCGAGGGCTGGTGATCCACCCTTTTCCGCCGCTGACGGAGGCCACCGTCGACGAGAGCTTCGTCCAGCCGCCGCCGGTTTCGGCCTTGCCCCAGCCCGATCCCACGGTTCGCGACATCGGATCGCGCGCGTAGACGGAAGCCGCGGCCGACGCGGGGGCACCGACGCCGACGAGCAGTCCGACGATCAGGACGAACACGAGTGCGAGCGAGACGCCGGCAGCGCGTCTGGGCAGGGAGAAGGAGATCATGGGGGCCTCAATTCGCCGTTGGGGGGGACCGACGGAATGAGCGACGAAATGCATCGCGAGCGGGGGAAATCGTCGATGACGGTATCAGAGCGATTGTCGCTCTCCGTTTCGGATGAGAGACCCCTCATGCGCACAGGTGGACCGAACGAGTACGCTGCGCCTCCCGCCCCGAACCTCGGAACCCTGTCGGTGGACGCCCTCACCCCCCTAGAATGGGAGTCCTTGGGGAGGGGGACCCATGGCGGAATCCACGCCTTGGTCGGGGCATTGGCTGTTGAGCGCGCTGCGCAAATTCTGGTGGGGTGTGGCGCTGTGCGCCCTCCTCGGAGGCGGCGTGGCCTACGGCCTGTCCGCACTCGAGACACCGCGTTATCAGTCGACGGCCTCGCTGTACTTCGCGCTCAACCAGGGGGCGAGCGCGTCGGACCTCAATCAGGGGTCGGCCTACACCCAGAACCAGATGCTCTCGATCGCACAGCTGGCCACCACCTCGCGGGTGCTCGAGCCGGTCATCGAAGAGCTCGGTATCGACACGACCCCCCGCGAACTGGCGCGGTCGATCGATGTCGCGATCCCGCAGGACACCGTCATCCTCCGCATCACCTCCACGACGACCAACGCCGACCGGGCGGCGTCACTCGCGAACGCCGTCGCCGCCGAGCTCGCAGATGTCGTCCTCGAGATCTCCCCGAAGGGGGCGGAGGGGGCGCCGACCATCACCGCGGAGACGATCGACCAGGCGGTGGTGCCGGCATCCCAGTCGTCGCCGAACAAACCCCGGGATGCTCTGCTCGGTCTGCTCCTCGGTGCCATCATCGGCACCGCCGCGGCGTTGATCTTCAGCGCCGCCGACACCCGGGTGCGGAACGAGGACATCCTGGCGCGGGTGAGCGGCACCCCGGTGCTGGGAGTCATCACCCGCGCGCCGCTCCTGGCGCGCCGGGCCGCCGGCATCGCCCAGGAGCCGATGGGACGATCCGCGGAGGAGTTCCGACGCCTCCGCTCCGCCCTCACCTACGCGAATGTGGGATCACGGGTCTCCACCCTGCTCGTCACGTCGGGCTCCCCCGGCGAGGGCAAGTCGACCGTCGCCGTCAACCTGGCGCTGACTCTCGCCGACCTCAACCACCGCGTCCTGCTGATCGATGCCGACCTGCGGCGGCCGCAGGTGCACGTCTTCTTCGGTATCGAGGATGCCGTCGGCCTCACCTCGGTCCTCCTCAAGATGCACGACTTCGACACGGCGCGATACCCCTTCCGCTCCTCGACGCTCGACGTGCTCCCCTCCGGCGGCACTCCCCCGAACCCCGCGGAGATCCTCGCCTCGCAGGCGATGGCGGACCTGCTCGAGGAGTCGGCGGAGCGCTACGACTTCGTCGTCGTCGACGCTCCGCCCATCCTCAACGTCGCCGACGCGAGCCTGCTCGCCCCGTCGGTCGACGGTGTGCTGTTCGTCGTCGACGCGACCAAGACCCGTCGACCGAACGCGGCGAAGTCGATCAAGCTGCTCGAGGGCGCGGGCGCGCGAGTGCTCGGGAGCATCCTGAACCGAGCCCGCCACGACAAGCGGGCGGGCGACTACTACGGCCCGGTGACCCGCGTCCGGCCCGCCGCCGACGAGCCCTCGGACATCGGAACCACGCCGACGCAGGTGTGAACCCGGCCTCGGAGCCGGTCGCACGGCGGGGTCGGCCGGCGGTGCGGAGACGATCAGCGGGCGCGGGCGCCGCGGCGCTCGGAGCGTCCCGCGAAGGCGCGCAGGTGCTCGTGGAGCGCGGTGGTCTCGGTCTGCACGGTCTGCAGCACCCGACGGTGATCCCGCGGACGACGGTGGTGCGCGTCGGGGATGTCGAGGTCATCGGAGTGGTCGCGTCGGTGGAACCACCGGACGCGGCTCCTCCGGTCTTCCGAACGGACACTGCCTCGACGCTGATCGAGCGATTCGGCGAAGGCTGTGAGGAGATCGTCGCCGTCGCGACCCCGACCGGCGGGTGCGATCACCGGTTCGAGCTGCGCGAGGACGACCGCCTCGCGCAGCGTGAACGTGCGGGAACGCATTGCGGGGATGAGGAGGGCCACGTCAGCGCGCTCGGCCCGGGTCGCGGTGATCACGAGGCTCGCGCTCTGGAGCAGGTCACGGTCGAGCAGCACGGCGCCGCGGTCGACGGCGAGCGGCGCATCGTCGCCACCTGCCGGCGAGATGATCGCTCGCACGTCGTCGCACACCGGGCGACCTGCCACCGCTGCGACACCCGCGCTGACGGCGGACCATCGCTCCGAACCGGTGGCACGCTCCGCGGCACGGAACTCGTGCTCCATCAACCGTGAACGACAGACATTCGCGTGGCAGAGGAAGAGAACACCGTCAGTCATACGAATCCTCCGGTACGGCTGGCGCTCAGCCAGGGGTCGATCGCCGCCAGCCGATCGGCGAAGAGGGATCGGACACCGCCTGCGACACCGTTGTCGTGGTCCCGGGCCGCGCCGAACGCGGCGCGGGCGACGAGGACGGCATCGCGTTGCCGGGTATCGCCGGTCCATTCCTGTCCGGCTGCCGCCCACAATGCCGTCAACACGTCGTCGAACCCGCCATCGCGGTAGGCGCCCAGGGCATCGGGGCCGGCGGAGATCAGCACTCCGATCGGATAGGCGAAGAAGGGCTGCAGCTGCAGATCCCCCAGATCGATGGGAACGGGGCCACCGTCGCGTCCGACCATGAGGTTCTTCGCCGTCGCCTCGTACGCACTGGGCACCCACGACATCCGATCGAGCAGGTCGCCGATGTGCGGCGCATCCCACCTCTCGCGGAACGGCGCGTCCTCGAAGAGGTCGTCTGCGACGTGAGCGAGCAGCTGTCGCAGGCCGGCACCATCCACCGCCGCGTGCGCCGTCAACCCCGCGTAGTCGGTGATCAGCTGCCGAACGGCGTCGATGCGCGCGGCAGAAGGGACGTCGAGGAGGTGCTCGCCGGCGATCAGATCCTCGATGACGTACGCACCGTGGTCGCCGACGGCGAAGGCGGGAGCACCGACGTGGGCGGTGAAGGCGGTCCGCATCCGCACGTACTCCTCGCTCACGGGTCCGGTGCCGTACCGACGGATGACGTGGTGTGCGGCCGTGTCGAAGAGGACCGTCCCGCCGTCGTGGGCGGCGATCGCGGCATCCGCCGTTCCGCCGCGGCCGAGGACCACGAAGGCGTGACGCAGATCGCTCAGCCACGCGAGCGGGTGGGCCGGCGTCCGCATCGACCCGGTGCCCTTGGTCGACGAAGCATGCCCGGGCACCGGGGCCGCGCCGACGCGACGCCACATGAGCGGGCCGGCCTTCACCCAGAGTCCCGGCGCGAGGTCTCGACAGACGGCGCGCACGCGTTGGCGGCCGCTTCCCACCGAAAGGTCGTCCACGGGTCAGCCCAATGCCGGTCGACGGGGGCCGCCCTGCGAGGCGGCCCTCCCGGAGATCTCGCTGACCTCCTTGAAGTAATGGTTGTCGTGACGGAGGTTCTCGGCCGAGTCGAAACCGGCGATCGTGCCGTCCGCGACGACCATCACGCGGTCGCAGATCGCCAACGTCGACAACCGGTGCGCCACGAGGAAGACGACGGCGTCGCCCGCGAGGTCGTGCAGGGTCGCCTGAACGGATTCCTCCGACTTGACGTCGAGCGCACTCGTCGGCTCGTCGAGGATCATGACGGCAGGACGCGCCGCGAGCGCCCGAGCGAGGCAGATGCGCTGGCGCTGGCCACCGGAAACCAGCGATGCGCGCGCTCCGACGATCGTGTCGTAGCCGTCGGGAAGCCGCAGGATGTCCTCATGGATGTGCGCGCGCCGGGCGGCATCCTCGACAGCCGCGTCGTCGATGTCGTCGCGGAAGAACCGGATGTTCTCCCTCACCGATCCGTAGAACAGCTGCGGGGACTGCGGGACGTACGTCACCATCCGACGCCAGTCGGCCCGATCGATGTCGGCCGCGGGCTTACCGTTTACCGAGTAGGTACCGGAGGCCGGCTCCCGCAGGCGCAGCAGCAGCTGGACGAGCGTGGACTTGCCCGCGCCCGACGGACCCACGATGCCGACGATCTCGCCCATCTTCACCGAGAACGACACGTCGTGGAGGACCTCGGCACCCCGGTCGTAGCCGAATCCCACGCCGCTCATCGTGAGGTCGCCGATGTGATCGGCCGCCTCGTGACCGGTGCTCTGGGGCTGTGATTCGTACCGCTCGATCGCGTCGGCGAGGTGGTGGACGAAGGGCAGCTTCTCGTCGACCGAGGTGATCGCCCCCTGCACCCGCTGGCCGTAGGTGACGGCGCGGATCAGGATCAGGACGACGGCGCCGAGGGTCGCGATGTTGCCGGCGCCGAGGAGGGCGACGACGCCGAGCGCGATCACGAGGACGAGCAGCGCGACGCTCTGGTAGAGAGCGGGGACGGCGCCGGAGAGGTAGCGCACGCGCTGGAACGGCTGCTGCACGGCCCGCAGCTGCGCGTAGAAGCGCTCACGATAGGCGGGGGTCGCACCGAAGACCTCGGTCTCCTCGGCGAGGGCGGCGACCTCCTGCGTGGTCTTCGCGTACTCGATGTTCTCGGAGCTGAGGACCGTGGAAGCCCGTCGCAACGAACGCGAGAGCGGGCGCAGCACCGCGAAAAGCGCCAACGACACCACGGTGATCACCGCAGCCGCGGGCGGGCTCATGACGACCGCCGACGCGAGCAGGCTGAGGAACATCAGTCCGGAGGAGATGACCCCCGCGATGAGGATGATCGTCTCGGACGTCGCCCGGACCTGGTTCAGCATGACCGACTGGAAGCCGCCGTCGCGCTCCGCGGACTTCGACGGCCAGGCCGCACCCACGAATGCGTCGAAGAGTCGCGTGCGCAGGTCCACCATCGCCTGCCCGCTCATGACGGCGGGGAGGTAGGCGACCCACAGTTGCAGAGCACCCCGCAGGAGTGCGAGGAGGATGCCGAGCCCCAGGGCGAGCGGCAGGTTCAGCGAGACCTGGAGCCCGACGAGATCCACCTGGACGTCGCGACTCTCGGCGAGCGCGAGTGCGAGCGCCGCGATCAGCGTGAGCAGCGCCGCTTCGAAGAGCCCGGCCGCCACTGAGGCGACGGCGATGAGGACGATCTTGCCCCGGGACCTCGTGAAGAACGGCCCGACCCGGCGCCACGCCGCCACCGACGCCTTCAGCGTCGTCAATGCGGATCGCCGCGACTTTCCTTCTCGTCGTAGTGACAACTCATCTCCCCCTTGATGACGTGCCGTGACCGGCTCCGTCGATGATCATGACGTCCGTGCGCGGGTGCTCCGCCGCGGCCGCCATCGTGCTTTCGGGCTCCGGCCGTAGCGCGCTCGAGACCGCGACGCCGACGATGAACCAGAGCAGGATGCCGTACTGCGTGATGAACGCGACGGCGAACAGTCCGGGCAGTTGCGCGATGATGGCCACGGATGCCGGCGACATGCGCCCGGCCCGCAGGGCGACCACCACTGCGCCGAGGTAGACCGTGAACAGTGCCGCGGTCGGAAGATATCCGTAGCGCAGCAGCAGTGAGATGAACGCGTTGTCCGTCGACGCGGTGAACGAACCGAGGTAGGTGTCGCCGACGACGAGGTCCTCCCAGCCGGATGCGCCGCCGATCAACTGGACCTGGCTGAGCAGGACGGTCAGGCTGCCGCGGTAGTCCGCGCTGCCCCCCGCTTCGCTCCCGGCGTCGAGGAACACGGTGTCGAGGAACGGGACGAGGATGAACAAGCCGACGGCCAGCAGACCCGCCGTCACCCATCGGATCGAGGTTCCGACGCCGCGGAGCACGAGGATCGAGAGGACGACCGTCAGGACGAAGGTGATGATCCCGATCCGGCTGAACGTGAAGACGACGGCGACACCGATGACGACGAGCCCGACGGCCTTGACCCACGTCGACATGCGGGTGGCCAGGACGAACGCGGCCGACATGGCCAGCGCCCCACCCAGTGCGATGGAGTGTCCGAAGGCTCCCTCCGCTCGCAGGAAGCCGGCTCGCGGCTGCAGGGTTCCCCAGGTCGCCTGGAGCGGTCCGTGACCGGGGATACCGATGAAGAGGTTGGACCCGGTCAGGAACTCGATCACGGCGAGGACGCCGACGGCGACGGCGGCACCGGCGATCCAACCCGCGATCGGCCGGGATCCGATGCGTTCGTAGATGATGCGTCCCCAGAAGTACGGGAGGACGAGTTCGAGGACGCCCGACACGAGGTAGGACAGGTCGACCTGTTTCGCCGCGAACAGCAGGACGATCACACCGACGAAGAGCAGCATGAGCGCATCCGGGGCGGCGAGTCGGAACCGCCCGCTGTGCAGGACGACGAACCCGAGCGTCAAGAGGGTGACCGCGGACAGGAAGAACCCGAGGTTCACACCGACCCAGATCGGGAGGAAGAAGACCGCGACGACCCAGATCGCGAGGCTCAGCCGCGGCGCCCGAGCAAGGAACATGGCCGCGATACCCGCCGCGAGGAGAGCGGTGAGCGCGGCCATCATCATCAGACCGTCCGTCATCCGCATCCACCTCCCCTCAGCGCGGGTCGGCCCGCGGCATGCGTCGGTGCATGCCGGCGGGCCGACATCATCGTCATTCGATCGGCGCGACCCGGAAGTCGTCGAAGGACACGGTCATCGCGCTCGTCGAGGACGACGCACGGTTGGCGCGCAGACCCACCGCGGCTGCAGCCTGCAGATCGCTCGTCGTGTCACTGGTGACGAGCTGCCATGCCGACGGCTCGGTGGCGCCCTTCCTCCACAGCTTCGCGCGAAGTTCCGTCGTGCCACTCGCTCCGGTGGACTCCACCTTCATCGAGAAGCTGTCGCCGGCGGCGTACGTCAGGCCCGTTGCGCTGATCGTCTGCAGCACGGTCGAGCCGCGCTGGGCGACGAGGTAGACCCTGCCGTCCGTACGGAGCCAGGCATTCACGACGTAGTAGCTGCTGCCGGAGTTGCGCGGGACGATGCCGACATAGCCGGAACCGGTGGACGAGGCGACGTCGATCGTGAAATCGGTCGACGCGGTGAAGTTCCGCAGCGGCGTCTGCGTGAGCAGCGCTGTCCGCGTGCCACCCGCGGCGAGCGCGAATCGCCCCGTCCCGCCGCTGACACTCGCCGCGGATGCCGACCCGCCGCTGATCGTCCATGCGCCACCGACGTCGGCCGTGCCCCAACCGCCTGTCGCGGTGCGCTCGAACGCATCGCGGGCGAGGACGTCGGCGGGCGCCGCAGCGGTGACGGTCACGGTCTTCTTCGCGGAGTGCGTCGCGCCCTTGTCGTCGGTGACCGTGAGGGTCACCTCGTAGTCACCCGCGGCGGCGTAGGTGTGCGATGCGGTCGCGCCCGTCGAATCCTGCGACGAGTCGCCCCACTTCCACGAGTACGACGCGATCGACCCGTCGGCATCCGTCGATCCCGAGCCGTTCACCGACAGGGTGAGGTCGGATGCCGCGGTCGTGAAGCTCGCGACGGGCGCCTGGTTCGGTGCGGGTGCCGTCACGGTCACGGTCTTGGTCACGGCGTGCGTGGCGCCGTCGTCGTCGGTGACGGTCAGGGTGACCTGCTTGTCGCCCGCCGACGCGTAGGTGTGCGACGCTGTCGCCCCGCTCGACGCCGGCGAGCCGTCTCCCCAACTCCAGGAGTACGAGGCGATCGACCCGTCCGCGTCCGTCGACGCCGACCCGTCCACTGAGGCGGCGAGGCCGGATGTCGAGGACGTGAAGCTCGCCACAGGCGCCTGGTTCGGAGCGGGGGCGGCCTGCGTGTCGCGCACCGCGAGGTCGTCGAAGCGGACCGTGCCCGGTGCCGTCGCGGAACCGGCCGTCGCGTAGTGCAGGATCGGCCCACCGGCCGCCTGCAGCCCCGCCGTCGAATCCGTCGTCTCGAGCTGCCAGGCCGTCGGCTCCGTCGTGCCCTGCTTCCACACCTTCGCCTTGATGGACGTCGGGCTGGCACCCGTGACGTCGACGCGGAGCGAGAAGGAGTCGCCGGCGGCCCATGTGAGCCCGCTCACCGCCTTGGAGGTGATGACGGTGCTGCCCCGCTGCGCGACGAGCCAGACGGCTCCCGTGTCGCGGTGCCAGACGCGCACGTTGTAGAAGTTCGACCCGTTTCGTCGTGCACCCAGCCCCACGTAGCCCGCCGTCGAGGGACCGTTCGTCAGCGTGTAGCCGACCCGGCTCTCGGAGTCGCGCAGGGCGGCTCCCAGGGCGAGCGTCCGCGTCTGACCGGCCGCGATCGTCAGCTGACCCTTGCCGTCCTGCACCGATGCGCCCGAGGTCGAGCTGCTGGCGAAGGTCCACGCGCCCCCGGTGTCAGCGGTGCCCCATCCGGACGCCACCGTGCGACCGAAGGCATCCGCCGCGGCGTACGCTGGCGCGGGCGTGGATGCGACGGTGACCGTCTTGTCCACGGTGGACGTGGATCCGAGGCTGTCGGTCACCGTGAGTGTGACGGTGTACTCGCCGTCCTCCTCGTACTCGTGCGTCGCCGTGGCGCCGCTCGAGTGGGCCGAGCCGTCCCCCCAGTTCCAGTCGTAGGACAGGGTGGCGTCGTCGGAGGCCGACGAACCCGCGGCATCCGTCGTCACCGTGCGCTCGTCGGTCTCGGAGGTGAACGCCGCCACGGGTGCCGCGTGGGTCACGGTCACGTTCTCCGTGTGCTCCGTCGAGCCACCGCGACCGTCGGTCACCGTCAGCGTGACGGCGTAGGTCCCGGCCGCTGCGTAGCGGTGCGAGGCGGTCGCCCCGGTCGCGGTGGCGTCGTCACCGAAGTCCCACTCGTAGCTGAGCGTGTCGCCGTCGGGGTCGGTGGCGGTGCCGGTGACGTCGACGCTCAGGCCGCTCGCCTCAGCAGCGATGTCCAGATCGCGCGGTGCCGCGTTCGGCGGCTGCTGCCCCGACCCGATGATGAAGTGGTCCGACACCTGGGCCGCAGTGAGCGCGGTCGGGTACACGGCGGCCTCGTCGAGCGAACCCGTCCAGTAGGTCGCACCCTCCCAGCCCGAGTCGCCACCGATGCGCCAGTATCCGCTGTAATTCTGGGCAGTCGCGATGTCGTTCTGGTCGACCAGCTGGCCGTCCAGGTAGAGACGCATACCGGCGGACGACTGCGTGGCCACGACGTGGTGCCACTCGCCGTCGTTGAACCCCGGACCGCTCTGGATGATGCCGGCCCATCCGTTCCACACGCCGAACTTGATCGCTCCGTCACCGCTCATGTAGACGTGGCGGTCGTAACTTCCGCTTTCGCCCGTGCGGCTGCTGCCGAAGCCGATCAGCTTGCCACCGTCGGTGCTCGTCGTCTTGAACCACGTCTCCATCGAGTACGTGGTCGGGTTGAAGACCTGCTTGTCGCCCGTGACGCCGGTCTGCCCGTTGGGGCTCAGCGTGATCGAGGAGCCCGCGCCGGTGGCGAGCGCGCTCGGAGCTCCCTTGGTCACCCCACCGAAGTAAGTACCCGGGTAGATGTAACCCGCACCGCTCGAATCCGCCGCGGCGGAACCGGACGTCTCATCGAGGCGCCAGTAGACCGACGGGTTGAGCGCGTAGACGGACTTGCCGTACGTGTCGGACGGTGCCGCAGCGGGCGTCGTCCCGCGGCCGCTCGCGGCGTAGTGGCGAGCCACGGCGTCGAGGCTCAGCGCCGTCGGGTAGACCGCGACGTCGGCGATGGTGCCCGACAGGTAGTTGCTGCTGCCACGGTTGGGCCACCCGCCGGTGTTGTCGCCACCGACCTTCCAGTAGCCGTTGTACCCCTGCGCGGACGTGATGTCCGATCGGCCGCCGACGAGGGCGCCATCGACGTAGAGCCGCATCCCGGCGGGCGACAGGCTGGCCACCACGTGGTGCCAGGCGCCGTCGTTGTAGCCGGGCCCGCTCTCGAGCGTCTGGACGCTGTTCGGGTACACGCCGAACGTCAACCGACCATCGTTGCTGAGGTAGACGTGCCGGTCGTAGCTGCCGGAGGTCCCGCCGGCGTTGTTCCCGAATCCGACGATCTTGCCGCCGGACGTGCTGGTGGTCTTGAACCAAGCCTCCACGGAGAAGGTGTTCGGGCCCGCCTCGGACGTGGCGGTCGAGGCGAAGGAGCTGTCCCCGCCGGCGAACTGCGTCGCCTTCGTGGGCGTGGCCTGGTTCTGTCCCGTGACGCCGCGCGTCGCGCCGTTCACGGTGAGGTCGTCGCTCCCGGCCCAGTCGAAGCCGGCGGTGCCGGAGTCCTCGCCCAGGGGCCAGTAGTGGGTCGCGCTGTCCTCGATGACCGTCGTGGCGTACGCCGACGCGGATGCGGACGTGATCGTGACGGTCGCGGGAGAGCTCTGGACGGTGTTGCCGTTGCCGTCGCGAGCCACCACCGTGTAGGTGTAGGTCTGCCCGGCGACGACGTCGGTGTCCTTCATCACGATGCCCGGTCGCTGCCACCACGTCGAGGCGACGGTGGTCGTCGCGACGGGGGTGGAGCGTCCGCTGCGGCGGAGCTCGTAGGTGAGGTTCATGTCGTCGCGGTCCCAGTTCGCCTGGATCTGCACGCGGGCCTCGCCAGCCGCGATCGATCGCGCGCTCGGCGTCCAGCTCGCAGTCGCGATGCGCGGACCCTGCTTGGCGCCCGTCGACGGCTTCGTCGAGAAGCGCACGATGCCCTGGTACCGCTGGTTGTTGACGCTGCCGAACTCACCGGCGACGGAGATGTAGTCGCCGGTTCCCGTGATCGAGAGGCCCGCCTGCCCGAGCCCGGAGGTGCTGCCCACGGTGAAGTCGGGGTACCAGGCGTACGCGGACGGGGACGGCGTTCCCGCCCAGTTCTTGTAGATCGAGCTCTCGCTCGGTGTCCGAGGCAGCGTGCCGCGGGCATCGGCGGTGTAGGCCTCGATGTAGCGGTACTGCCGCTTGGGCTGCTCGGGCCAGAGGCCCACCGTGTCGCACTCGTGGGTGTGGCTCGTCGAGTAGACGACCTTGCCCGTCGACCAGACACCGTAGTGGTCACCGTGGCAGTCCGCGAGCCAGCGGAGGTTTCCCGCGCCGGCGTCAACCGCGAAGGTGCCTTCGATGTTGCCGGTGGCCACGTCAGCGTAGGTCCAGCCGGTGCCGTAGACACCACCAGCATCCGTGGCGAGCGTGAAGATGCCGCTCTTCCCGGCGTTGCCGCCCTCAGCCCACCCGTTCTTGATGACAGACGTCACGGCCCAGGGTACGGTCGCACCCGTCGCGGGGTCGAGCGCGCCGATGCCGCGCTGCTCGCCACCGACGCCGTTGACGGTGTAGAAGCGACCGCCGATGATCACTTTCTGGTTGCCCGGCTCCATGACCATCGCGTCGACCTGGAGGTCGGTGGTGGGCGCCCAGGACATCAATGCGCCGTTGCTCGCGCTGAAGGCGGCGAGGTTGGCGCGCGCGACGCCGTTGCCCTGCGTGAAGCGGCCGCCGACGTAGACGGTGCTGCCCGTCGCGGCGACGGCGTAGACGCCGGTCCCGCCGACCGACGGAGCGAATCCGGGCACGAGAGCGCCTGTCGTGGCGTCGAGGGCGGCGAAGTTGAAGCGGGTCGAGCCGTTGACGGAGTTGAAGGACCCGCCGATGTAGATCCGGCTGCCGTCGGGCGAGGCGGTGATGGCCTTGATGACACCGTTGACCTGCGGGGCGAACGGCTTCAAGGCGCCCGTGGTGATGTCGTAGGCGAGGATGTTGGACCGCGGCGTCAGGCTCGTGCCGGGAGCGGCGAGCGGTGCCCGGGCGTTCGTGAACGAACCCGCGGCGTAGACCGTGTTGCCGACCATCGTCTGCGCCCACACGTAACCGTCGTCGATCTGCACCGTCGGGAGCGCGTCGGCGGTGGCGACGTCGGCGTCGCGCTGCAGGAGCGGAGCCGGGTCGGGCGAGAGGGGTTCCGCGGCGTGGGCGGCCGGCGACACTGCCAGCATCCCGGTACCGATCAGCACCGCAGCCGCGAGGATGCTCACGGCGCGCGTCAGCTTCGACGGCTTCCGAGTCGTTGCGTTGTGGATCATCAGTCCGTCTTTCCCGAGAATTCGGCGACGGGCTCCCCGGCCGAGTAGTTGACGCTCACGGTCACGGAGCGATCCGCCGCCGGGTCGAGCATGAAGACATACGAACCGGAGGCGGAGTCGCCCGGCTCGAGGTCGCCGGCGAGAGGTGTGTTGGGCCCGGCGGTGGTGCCGATGCCGTACTCGCCGTCGGCGGCGGTGAGGGTGACGACCGCGGAGTCGAGGTCGGCCGTCTCGCGCGAGTCGTTGCGCGCGGTGAGCTTCACGACCACAGCGGGGCCGGACACCTCGCCCGGGGTCGCCGCCGTCACAGAGGTGGCCGAGACCGAGTCCAGTTCGATCACCAGACCCGTCGACAGTTCGATCGGCTCGTCGATCGGGCCGGTCTCGACCTCGGCGGCGGGAGCCTTCGTCGGCGCATCCGCCTCGACGGACGGCGTCGGTGCCGGCGCATCCGGGTCGATCGGCGTGGGAGAAGGACTCTCCGACTCCTGTACGGCGATCGGCCGTACCGCCGCCTCTACGGCGCTGCAGCCGGCGAGCAGCACCATCCCCGAGAGCGCGATAAGCGTCCCCCATCGCAGCCGGCGTATGCCACGCCCAGCATCAATCGTCCCCACGCGGATCCGACCCCCAAAGTCGTTTCTCGTTCCCCAACGAGAGATCCCGCCCCCAGCAGGATCGTGCACAACATACGTCCCCCCGCTCTTCAGCGCAAGTGCGATCTTCGCGGGCGCTCCGCGGCGGCCTCGTATGATGACCCCGGGGGGCGACGATGCGAGTCATGTTCGATGCGTTCTGGTGGAGCCGGGGACCCGGGGCGAACCGGACCGTGCAGCGGGAGTTCATCCGCACCTGGGCCGAGGTGTTCCCCGGCGACGAGCTCGTCCTCGCGCTGCGACGGGATGCCGACGCCTCGGACGTCCCCGCGGGGGCCGAGGTCGTGCGCACGAGGCTCTGGCCGCACGCCGTCTCGAACCGCTGGGAGCTCCTGCGGCTGTCCCGCGCCGCCCGCGCCGACGTGAGCGTCGTGCACAACTACGCTCCCCGGTCGGGACGCTCCGTCGTGTTCGTCCACGACGCGATGTTCCACGACAACCCCGAGTGGTTCTCGCGCCGCGAGCGGCTGTACTTCGCCCCCATGCTGCCGTGGGCCCGCCGCGCCGCGGTGGTGTCGACGTCGACCGAGACCGAGGCCCGCCGGATCGCGCGCCTCGCGCCGCGCCTCGCGCCGATCGCGGTGGGGCTGGGGGTGCCCACGGCTCTGACGGATGCCGCTCCGCGCCGCCCGCGCGCCGTCCCGGAGGGCGCGGAGTTCGCCGTCACGGTCGGGCGGTTGAACGTCCGCAAGAACCTCGCCGCGGTCATCGACGGCGCCCGTCTCGCCGCCTCGGTCACGCCGCGGACGCCGCTGTACATCGTCGGCGGCTCCGCCCACTCCGGGGTGAGCACGGAACTGCCCGAGGGGCTCCGCACAGCCGTCGCCGAGGGACGCGTCGTGTTCCTCGGCTCCCTCGACGACGATGAGGTCGCCTGGCTCTACACGCACGCGGCCCTGGCGATCAATCTGAGCCTCGACGAGGGGTTCGGGCTTCCCGCCGTGGAGGCGGCGTGGTTCGGTGCGCCGCTCCTCGTCAGCGACATCCCCGTCTTCCGCGAGACCGTCGGCACCTACGCCCGCTTCGTGTCGCCGACGGCGACCGCCGGGGACGTCGCGGCCGCGATCGACGGCGCCTGGGGGGGACGAGCGGATGCCGCGGCCCGCGACGCGGTCGTCGCCCGACACACGTGGCGGTCGGCCGTCGAGCGCCTGCGCGACGCGGCCCGCAGCCGCTAGCCGCGGCCCTTCGCGGGTGCGCCGGCGAGGGCGCGTCGTCCGTCGCGGATGCCGCGTGCGAGGGCGCGCCATGGACGGATGGAGCGCAGCTGCGCCCGTCCGCCCTGCATCAGGATCAGCCACGACACCCGGAGGGTCGCCCGCGACCACCTCCGGACCGTCTCCGCGTCGCCGTGCTTGGCGGCGTAGAGGAGTCGGTTCCGGATGTTGAAGTAGTAGTACGTCTCCGACTTCGCACGTCCCCGCACGGCGTCGAGGTGGGTCTGGCCCTCGTCGTGGACCGCGGTGACGGGGAGGGTGCGCAACGAACCGCCGAGATCCAGCACACGCCGCGAGAGGTCGACGTCCTCCCAGTACAGGAAGTACTCCTCGTCGAATCCGCCGACCCGCGACCAGAGCTCCGCGGACATCGCGAAGCAGGCGCCGGTCGCCCACTCGTGGCGGGGCCTTCCGGCCCGTTCGGCGCGGCGCCGGGCGCCGGCGATCGACCCGTCGTCGAGGTAGAGGTCGCTGCCGCCGAACCACACGCCGCCCCCTCCGTCGAGGATCGTCGGCGAGACGAGCGCGAGCCGGTCGTCGGCGGCCGCCTGCACGAGTTGCGCCAGGCTCTCGCGGTCGATCGTGGCGTCGGGGTTGAGCGCGACGACGACCTCGGCGCCGCGTTCGAGCGCGAGAGCCGCACCGGCGTTCGTCCCGCCGCCGAACCCGGCGTTGCGTTCGAGCAGCACCGGTACCCAGCCGTGGCGCCGGCAGGCCACGTCGATGCGCGCGCGTTCGTCCGTCGAACTGAAGCAGTCGACCACGACGACGAATCCGTCCCCGGGCGGCTGCACCGTCGCGGCGTTCGGCTCGAGGATCGCGCTGGCGCCGTAGTTCACGATCACCACCGCCGCGCGGGGTGTCACGGCGCCGGAGCCCCAGCGGCCGGAACGGCGGGCTCGTCGGGGGTCGCGACGTCGAGCGCGCGGATCTCGCGGTGCCACTTCACGGCGGCCGCGGCGAGGAAGACCGCGTTCGCGACGAGCAGCAGCGTGTAGGCGGCCAGGAAGAGCGGCGGGGCACCCCACAGCACGAACACGAGGCACAGCAGACCGAAGTCGGTCGGCACGAGGACGAGCGAGCGCAGCGCCGTGCCGCCGCCGCGGGCGTGCGTCGACGGGACGCCCTTCTTGCCTTTGAGCAGGTCGTTGAGCAGCATCCCGAAGAAGGTCACGACCGCCACGACGCAGTAGGCCAGTGGCACCACGAGCCACAGGGTGTCGCGTGCGTCGGTGTGCCACCACAGCGCGACGAGGACGCACAGGTGGAGGGATGCCGTCTTGAAGGCGTCCACGAAGTGGTCGAGCCACTCCCCGGCGAGGCTGCCCCCGCCGCGCAGACGGGCGAGCTGACCGTCGGCCGAATCCCACGCGTAGCCGAGGACCAGGAGCGCCGCGACGAGGCATCCGGTCCACCACTGCGCGGGCGCGACCACCAGCAGGACGAGCGCGCCGAAGGTGTGCAGCGCGCTGATGCCGGTCGCACCGTCGGGAGTGATCCCCCACTGGTGCGCGGCGGCGGCCAGGGCCCTGCCGATGCGCCGGTTGATGTACACCGAGTACGCCGGCGCGCCCCGTGCGTGGCCCTTCTGCGCCGCGGCCAGCCGACCGTACGAGTCCCCGAATGCGCTCATCGCTGTATGCTCCGTCCCCCGACTAGATGCATCGTCCCCGGTCTGAGCATAAGGGATGCGTCAACCTGCCAGACTGTCGGCTATGTCGACCGGTGACCGCCCGCGCGTGATGCAGTCCTTCGGCGCCCCCCGGCCCACATCCAACCCGTACGTCCACATGCTGGACGCCGCCCTGGCCGCCGACCCCGGGCTGGAGCACCTGCGCTTCGACCGGCGGACGGCCCTGTTCGGCCGCTACGACGCCCTGCACTTCCACTGGCCCGAGACGCTCTTCGGCGGCGCGACCCCGCTCAAGCGATTGGTCCGGCGGCTCTTCGGAACCGTGCTGATCGCACGCCTGCGCCTCACGCGGGTGGCGATCGTCCGCACGCTCCACAACGTGGAGTTGCCCGACGTCGACTCGCGATGGGAGCGTCTGTTGCTGCGCTGGGTCGACCGCCGCGCGGACTTCCACATCCGTCTCAACGAGTCCACGCCGGTGCGCGCGGGCGTCCCGTCCGTCGTCATCCCCCACGGGCACTACCGCGACTGGTTCGCCGACGTCGATCCCGTTCCGGCGGAGCCGCGCATGCTCGGGTTCGTAGGGCTGGTCCGCCGGTACAAGGGCGTCGAATCGCTCATCGCCGCCTTCCGCGCGACCGCGGCGGGGCTCGCCGACTGGAGGCTCCGGATCTCCGGCAACCCGTCGAACCGCGAGCTCGCCGACGAGATCCGCACGCTGGCATCCGCCGACGACCGGATCTCGCTCGACCTCCGCTACCTGTCCGAGGAGGACTTCGCGCGCGCGGTCATGTCGACCGTCGGCATCGTCCTGCCGTACCGGTTCATGCATAACTCGGGAACGGCGCTCGCGGCGCTCTCGCTCGGCCGCCCCGTGCTCGTCCCGCGCAACGAGGTCAACACGGCGCTCGCCGACGAGGTCGGGCCGGGCTGGGTCTCGATGTTCGACGGCGACCTCACCGCCGGCGACCTCGAGGAGTTCGCGCAGACCGCGGCGACACCGCCCGCAACCGGGCCGGACCTCGACGATCGCGGCTGGTCACTCGTCGGCATCCGTCATCGCGAGGCCTACCTCCGCGCCATCCGCTCCCGGCGGAGCGGAGCGTGAGCGGGACGGCGTCGTTCGTCCTGATCGCGGTGCCGTCCTACCGGCGGCCCGAGCGCCTCGGCAGGCTGCTCGCGGCGCTCGGCGGTCACCGCGACGACGTGGCGCCCCTGCGCGTCGAGGTCCTCGTCATCGACAACGACCCCGAGGGCAGCGCGGCCGGTGTCGCGGATGCCGCGAAGGCGGCGTACGTGCCCGAGCCGCGTCCCGGGCTCGCCGCCGTCCGCAACCGTGCGATCGACGAGGCCCTCTCCCGCGGCGCGGACGCCCTCGTCTTCATCGACGACGACGAGGTCCCCGAGCCGGGCTGGCTGCGGACCCTCGTCGCACCGTGGGCGGCGGGCGAGGCGGACCTGGTGTCGGGCCGCGTGGAATCGACCTTCGACTCCACGCCGTCCGAGTGGATCACGGCGGGCGGGTTCTTCCGGCGCGTGCGGTTCGCCGATGGTGAGCGGATGCCGGTGGCTCCGACCAACAACCTCCTGATCAGCTGCGCGATCCTCCGGGCCACCGGCATCCGCTTCGATGAGGGCTTCGGTCGTACGGGCGGTGAGGACATCCACTTCACGTCCGCGCTCCACCGTCGCGGCGCGCGGATCCTCGCGGCACCGGACGCCCTCGTCATCGATCACGTCCCCGACGAGCGTGCGACGGCGTCGTGGGTCCTGCGGCGAGCCTTCCGCGTGGGCACGACGACCGCCCGCGGTGACATCGTCCTGACGGGCGGCGCCGCTCGCCGCCTGACCCGCCGCGTCCGGTGGGTCCTCGTCGGCACCGCCCGAGCGCTGGCGGGCGCCGGCCGATGGCTCGTCGGCGCCGTCTCCCGATCGGTCTCGCACCGCGCCCGCGGTGCACGGCTCATCGCCCGCGGGGCGGGGATGGCCGCGGGCGGCGCGGGATTCCGTTACCTCGAGTACCGGCCGCGGAACGAGTCGTGACGCCCCACGTCGCCGTGGTGTAGTCTCCCCCCATCGGGCTTTGGGGGCCCGGTTCGAGTTGGGGCTCGATCTGTCTGCTTGCTGGGGAGCTTGCGATGACTGTGCGTATCGGTTACGCCGCGGGGGCGTTCGACCTGTTCCACGTGGGACACCTGAACATCCTTCGGCATGCCAGGGACAACTGCGATCTGCTCATCGCCGGGGTGGTCAGCGACGAGATGCTGCACCAGGTGAAGGGTGTCGATCCGTTCATCCCGACGTCGGAGCGCGCCGACATCGTGCGCGGCATCCGCTTCGTCGACCACGTCCACATCGAGACGGTACCGAACAAGCTCGACGTGTGGCGGGAGGTCGGGTTCACTCACTTCTTCAAGGGTGACGACTGGCGCGGCACCGAGAAGGGCGACCGCCTCGAGCGCGAGTTCGCGGAGGTCGGCGTCGAGGTCGTCTACTTCCCGTACACCGTCCACACCTCGAGCACGCAGCTGCGTCGTGCGCTCGAGGTCGCCTCTTCCGATCGCGAGCTCGTCCGTTCCGAGTCGGCGTGAGCGTGGCAGCGTCTGACGACGCTGCATCCTCGACGGGGCCCGACGACATCATCGAGCTCTTCGTCGGACAGGTCATCGCTCTGTTCCCGCTCCGGATGAAGAGCGGGCAGATCCCGGGCCGGCCGCAGCCGACCGTGCGGCGGATCTTCCCGCGCTCCCCCGAGCCCGGCACCCCCGTGGACGGCGGTCCGCCGATGCGGGCGCGCACGTACTCGCTGTTCGTCGATGCGCCCGGTCACGGCATCCTGACCGTCGGTGACCATCGCGTCGAGGTCGTCATCCTGCCGCTCGACGTGTCGACACCGCGCCAGGCGACGGTGTTCCGCATCTCCGCCATCGCCGGTCGGACGATCGACGTCACCGGCGTCGTGATCCAGCCGCCGACGGATGCCGCGGGCTGAGAGACGTCCGACCCGAACGGACGACGAGAGCCGCACCCCGGTGGAGGGGATGCGGCTCTCGGCCTAAATCCTGCGGGTCAGCGACCGCCGCGGCGGCCGGCGCCGTTCTGGCGCACGACCGAGCCGACGGTGAGCGACCCGCCCCCGGTGGCGCGACGGCCGGTGCGGC
>NZ_JAMXSA010000017.1:0-52449 GCF_024124465.1 Microbacterium sp. CnD16-F | reverse complement strand
GTTTCGGCGGCCATAGCGTGAGGGAAACGCCCGGTCACATTCCGAACCCGGAAGCTAAGCCTCACAGCGCCGATGGTACTGCAGGGGGGACCCTGTGGGAGAGTAGGACACCGCCGGACTTCTTTCGATCGAAAGCCCCGACCAATGCTGGTCGGGGCTTTCGTGGTTTCCGGGCATATTCGTGAGAACCTGCGTTCTCCGATGAGCTGGTCGGCACCGCTCTCGGGGCGGAAGGACCGCCCATCGTGGCTCAGATCGACGTGCAGAACGTCTCGTTCACCCTCCTCGACGGGACCCCGCTTCTCGAGGCCGCGGCGCGAGAGTTCGAGGACGCCGAGAACGCGCTCAGCGAGTCCGACGATCTCGATGGGCAGATGCGCTACGCCGAGGCGATCGCCGATTACGCGGATGCCGGCGGGTACGAATACGAGACCGTGTGGGACACCTGCACGACGGCGGCCCTTCCCAATCCACCCTGGTCGGGTCTGCTGATCCTGTCGATGAGAACGCAGCGACATCGCAGCCACCCAACCGACCGCCCGGGAAGCCGGGGCACGTCGCATGGCCTGTGCTGCGGGCATGTCGAGTGGGTCGTCCCGGGGCGACGCAGGAGCGCCGACGCGACGTGCTGAGAGGTGGTTCTCAGGCATGGCGATCGGTCAGGAACGGCGTCGCTCCCTGCGCAGGAGGGAGCGCAGAGTCTCGGCGTTCGCGTAGCCGACCCGTAGCGCGATCTCGGCGGAGGTGAGGTCCGTGGTTGCTGAGAGGTGCCGAGCTCGTTCGATGCGAAGCCGTTGGACGAAGCCGAGCGGAGTGAGGTTGAGCGCCGCACGGACTCGTCGTTCGAGGGTGCGCCGGCTGGTGCCGAGCGACTGCGCGACGAAGGCGACGTTGAACGGTTCGTCCAGGCGGGCGCGCACGAAGCGTTCGAACTCGACGATGATCGGGTCCTCGTGCCGGAGATGATCGTAGGCGACGAAGGCCGCCTGCGACGGGCGCTCGTCGATGATGAGGAGCTTGGCGACATGTCGGGCCAGGTCGGGGCTGATCGATCGCACGAGTGAGAGCGCGAGGTCGATGTGGGCGAAGGCGGCGCCGGCGGTGACGAGGTTCCCGTCGGCCACGACCATGGTGTCGAGATCGAGGGCGACGGTCGGATAGCGCTTCAGGAACTCCGGCCCCAGGAACCAGCTGGTCGTCGCCCGCCGATGATGCATCCGTCCGGTCTCGGCGACGGCGAACACGCCGGTGCACGCCGCGGCGATCCGGGTGGTCGCCTCGTCGAGGCGCCCGAGCGAGGCGATGACCGAACGAGCATCTCGGCTCTGCAGGACGTCGTTGGTAGCGGCAGCCGTAAGGGTTCCAAGCGCAGGTACGACGACCACGTCGAACTCTCCGGACTCCGACAGCGGTTGGTCCACCGACAGGGTCATCGATGCCGTCGTGGTCACTCGCCGTTTCGGTCCGAGGATGGCGAGTTCGATCGGGTCGATCCGCGGGTCGACATCGCCGCGAGCTCCATCGGCCACCCGCACGATGTCGATGATCGACGCGATGGCCGAACCGAAGCAGCCGTCGATCGCGATCAGTCCGATACTCATGACGTAAACAGTAGCAATCCTGCCGTATACGCCACTGCCGGCCGGCCCTTGCCCGTCATACGCTGAACTCGTCCCACGAAGAACCCCGACTGCAAGGAGAGTCCCTCATGTCCACACCCGCATCACTTCCGTATGCCTTCGTCGCCAAGATCGTCGCGGCGGATGGACAGCACGACGCGGTCGCCGATCTGCTCGCCGGCGCTGTCGCACTCGCCAACGAAGAAGTAGGAACGGTTGTCTGGTTCGCGGTCAGGACCCACGCCGACACCTTCTGGATCTTCGATGCATTCCCCGACGAGGCCGCTCGCGATGCCCACGCCAACGGCGCCATCGTCGCAGCCCTGATGGCCAACAAGCACCTCCTCGGCGCAGCACCCGAGATCCTGGCGGCCGACGTCCTCGCGTCCAAGCTCCCGTAGTCCGCCAACGCACGATCCGATCGCGCCCCGCCGAGCCGTCGGACCCGACCAGGTCGCGACACAACGCCCCGCCGCGTTGCGGAGCGGTGCGAGGCCTACCGGCACACGGACAGGATGCCGGCCGCGAGCGCTCAGCCGGCGAAGGTCCCGTCACGGAGGAGAGCGACGCCGTGCCCGCTGAGCAGGCGGGGCGCGCGTCGGGCCCCGACGGTAGGCTGGGACGGTGACCATGGAAATCGAGCTCGGCCGCGCCAAGCGCGCGCGTCGCGCGTACGCCTTCGACGACATCGCCGTCGTGCCCTCGCGGCGCACGCGCAACCCCGAGGACGTCTCGACCACCTGGTCGATCGATGCCTACAGCTTCGGCATCCCGGTCCTCGGGGCGCCGATGGACTCGGTGATGAGCCCGCGCACGGCGATCATGCTCGGTCAGCTCGGCGGCCTCGGTGTGCTCGACCTCGAAGGGCTGTGGACCCGGTACGACGACCCGGAGCCGCTGCTCGCCGAGATCGCCGCGCTCCCCGCGGACGGCGCGACCCGTCGGATGCAGGAGCTCTACTCCGCGCCGATCAAGCCCGAGCTGGTCCGCGACCGCCTCGCCGAGATCCGCGCCGCCGGCGTGACGGTGGCCGGCGCGCTCACCCCGCAGCGCACGCAGGATCTGTACGAGACCGTCGTCGCCGCCGGCGTCGACCTGTTCGTCATCCGCGGCACCACGGTCTCGGCCGAGCACGTGTCCAGCGTCGACGAGCCACTCAACCTCAAGAAGTTCATCTACGACCTCGACGTCCCGGTCATCGTGGGCGGTGCGGCGACCTACACGGCCGCGCTCCACCTCATGCGGACCGGCGCCGCCGGCGTCCTCGTCGGGTTCGGCGGGGGAGCGGCATCCACCACTCGCGCCACCCTCGGCCTGCACGCGCCGATGGCCACCGCGGTCGCCGACGTCGCCGGCGCGCGCCGCGACTACCTCGACGAGTCGGGCGGGCGCTACGTGCACGTCATCGCCGACGGCGGTGTCGGCACGTCGGGAGACATCGTCAAGGCCCTCGCCATGGGCGCCGACGCCGTCATGCTCGGCGTCGCGCTCGCGCGCGCGACCGACGCCCCCGGCCGCGGCTTCCACTGGGGACCCGAGGCGCACCACGCCAAGCTGCCGCGCGGCACCCGCGTCGAGGTCGGTCAGGTCTCGCCGTTGGAAGAGATCCTCTACGGCCCGGCCCCCGTCGCCGACGGCACGGCGAACCTCATCGGTGCGCTGCGGAAGTCGATGGCGACGACCGGCTACTCGGATCTCAAGGAGTTCCAGCGCGTCGAGGTCGTCGTCGCGCCGTACGCCTCGTCCCACTGATGACCGGAACCCCCGCCGTCGACGATCTTCCCGACGTCTTCCCGCCGACGCTGCGGGAGGTCATGACCCGTCCGTTCTGGATCGGGATGCTGGGCCTCGCCCTGCTCGTGGCCGGGATCTTCGCGTGGCTCGGGCAATGGCAGCTGGGGAACGCCATCGACACCGATCCGCCGCCCGCGGGCATGACCGAGCAGGTGCGTCCGCTGGGTGAGGTCGTGGCTCCCGGCGCTTACCTGCCGGAGCCGCTCGTGGGCCAACGGGTCGAGGTGAAGGGTTCCTTCGTGGCCGGCGACTTCCGCGTCGTCACCTCCCGCTACGACGACGGCACGCCCGGATACTGGGTGGCGGGACAATTCCGCGTCGACCCGACGACCGCCGGGGTGGACGGTCCGACCTCCCTCGCAGTGGCGGTCGGGTTCACGCCTGACCGGGAGAACGCGGATGCCGCGGCATCCGCTCTGAGCGACGCGCCGCCGCAGGACGTCACGCTGACGGGACGGCTCATCTCCGACGAGGGCGCGAAGGAGCCGCCGCGGGACGCCGACCCTCTCGAGATCACCGCGATGTCTCCGGCCGCGCTGCTCTCGCAGTGGAGCGACATCGAGGGGCTCGACGTCTACCGTCCCTACCTCGTCTCCGCGGAGGCCTTCGGCGCGCTGCAGCAGATCCATGCGCCGGCCCCGACCGAGCTGTCGTCGGTGAACTGGCTCAACATCTTCTACGCCATCGAGTGGGCGGTGTTCGCGGGCTTCGCCTTCTACATGTGGTACCGACTGGCGCGCGACGCGTGGGAGAAGGAAGTCGAAGCGCTCTCCGACGACGGCGAGGGCGCCGAGCAGCCCCTGCCGCGCCCGTAGACTGGAAGCCATGCCCGTCCAGCCCAAACTCGCCACGTTCCCGGCGATCCGCGGCGCCCTGCGGTTCTACCAGATCGCATCGATCGTCACCGGTGTCGGCCTGCTTCTGCTGGTCGCCGAGATGATCCTGAAGTACACGCCGCTCCACGTCGAGCTCTTCGCCGGCGGCTCCGGTGGGCTGCTGTGGTTCGCGACGGCGATCCCCGGCCCCGACTGCCAGTGGTACTCGCTGTTCGCGCCGATGACGAACACGTGCGACATCGTCTCCACCGGAGACGGCGTCAACATCTCGCTCGCGATCCTCGTCGTGCACGGGTGGTTCTACGTCGTCTACCTCTTCGCGTGCTTCCGGGTGTGGAGCCTCATGCGGTGGCGCTTCCCGCGTTTCGTCGTGCTCGCGCTCGGCGGCATCGTGCCCCTCCTGTCCTTCTTCATGGAGGCGAAGGTCGCCCGCGAGGTCAGGGAGTACCTGGCCGAACGGGAGGCCGCCGCATCCGTCCCCCTCGAAACCCCCACGGAGACCCGGTGACAGAGCAGACCGAAACCTCCCAGCGACCCGTGCTGGTCGTCGACTTCGGCGCCCAGTACGCGCAACTGATCGCCCGTCGCGTCCGCGAGGCCGGCGTGTACAGCGAACTGGTGCCGCACACCGCGACGGCTGCGGAGATCGCCGAGAAGAACCCTGTCGGGATCATCCTCTCGGGCGGTCCCTCGTCGGTCTACGAGGAGGGAGCGCCGCAGCTGGATGCCGGTGTCTTCGACCTCGGTGTCCCGACGCTCGGCATCTGCTACGGCTTCCAGGTGATGGCCAAGACCCTCGGCGGCGAGGTCGCGAACACCGGCCTCCGCGAGTACGGGGCGACGGATGCGACGATCGTCACCGACAACGTGCTGCTCGACGGACAGCCCGTGGACCAGAACGTGTGGATGAGCCACGGCGACCAGGTCAGCGCCGCTCCCGACGGCTTCGCGGTCCTCGCGCGGACCGCGGCCACCCCCGTCGCCGCCTTCGCGAACGACGCCCGTAAACTCTACGGCGTGCAGTGGCATCCCGAGGTCAAGCACTCCGACCACGGCCAGCGCGTGCTGGAGAACTTCCTGCACAAGGCGGCGGGACTGCCCGCCGACTGGAACAGCGACAACGTCATCGCCGAGCAGGTCGAGAAGATCCGCGCGCAGGTCGGGACGGGCCGGGTCATCTCGGCGTTGTCGGGAGGCGTCGACTCGGCGGTGTCCACCGCCCTCGTGCACAAGGCTGTCGGCGACCAGCTCACCGCCGTCTTCATCGACCACGGTCTGCTCCGCAAGGGCGAGCGCGAGCAGGTCGAGAACGACTACGTCGCCTCGACCGGGGTGCGCCTGATCACCGTCGACGCACGGGAGACCTTCCTCGACGCCCTCGCCGGCGTGAGCGATCCCGAACAGAAGCGCAAGATCATCGGCCGGGAGTTCATCCGCGCCTTCGAGAAGGTCCAGTCGGACCTCATCGCCGAGGCCGCCGCGGAGGGCGACCCGATCCGGTTCCTCGTGCAGGGCACCCTGTACCCGGATGTGGTCGAGTCCGGCGGCGGTGCCGGCACGGCCAACATCAAGAGCCACCACAACGTCGGGGGGCTCCCCGAGGACCTGCAGTTCGAGCTCGTCGAGCCGTTGCGCACCCTGTTCAAGGACGAGGTCCGCGCGATCGGTCGCGAGCTGGGTCTGCCGGAGGCCATCGTCGGGCGCCAGCCCTTTCCGGGGCCCGGCCTCGGCATCCGGATCGTGGGTGAGGTCACCGCTGACCGCCTCGAGATCCTGCGTGACGCCGACGCCATCGCCCGTGCGGAGCTGACGAAGGCGGGACTGGACGGCGAGATCTGGCAGTGCCCCGTGGTGCTGCTCGCCGACGTCCGCTCGGTGGGTGTGCAGGGGGACGGGCGGACCTACGGGCATCCGATCGTCCTGCGCCCCGTCTCGAGCGAGGACGCGATGACGGCGGACTGGACCCGCCTGCCGTACGACGTGCTCTCGAAGATCAGCAACCGCATCACGAACGAGGTGCGCGAGGTCAACCGGGTGGTGCTCGACGTCACGTCGAAGCCCCCGGGGACCATCGAATGGGAGTGAATCGCGGGGGGAACCCCCGTGACGAGCTGCGTCGCCAGCCCTTGACACGGCGTATCCGGCACGGCCAGAGTGAGCCCGGGCTCCTGCCCCGGTCTGCACCGCCGTCTGAGGAGGGGGTGAGGCGTTGATCGAGCGTCCGCGTACACAGCCGTACGCGCAGTTCGTCCTGGCCATCTCGGCCCTCATCGTCGTGCTGATCCTCGGGACGATCGACAGCGCCCGCATCACCCCGCTGCTGCTCGCCGGCTTCGGTGTCATCGTTCTGAGCACGGCGGCCATGACCGCCGTCTGGCTCATCCAGCCGACCACGCACACGGAGTGGCTGGCGGCCATCCCGCTCGTGCAGATCCTCGCGTGCGTTCCCCTGCGGGACGCCGGTGTGGAGGTCCTGCCCGCGGCGGGCCTGCTGATGCTCTTCCCGCTGGGCTGGCTCGCCTTCGCCTTCCCGCCCGCCACCGTCGTGGCCGGGGTGCTGCTGACCGCTCTCGGACCGCTCATCCAGGTCATCCGGACCGGCGGATTCCGCGACGCCGCCGACGTCGTCTCGGTCGTCGCCCTGCCCATTATCGCGGGGCTCATCGCGGGGACCGTCGCCCTCATTGCCCGGGACCTCGGGCGGATGCGGGCGCACACCGAGGCCGTGTCGGACGAACTCGATCACGCGCTGCGGCTGTCGGGCCGCGACACCGCCATGCTGCGCGCCACGCTCGACGCGACCGACAACGCCGTCGCCGTCTTCGGACCGGATGGACGCCCGATCCTGCTCAACGCCGTCGCCGCCGAGATCAGCGGACGATCCGGGATCGACGAGATCGACCGGGACGGATTCCTCTCGGTCATCTGGCGCGCGGACAGCTCGATGCCCGCCGAGGCCACCTCGGCCGACTTCGTCGAGCGCGTGCGCTCGGGGGACTTCGCCGCGCCGCGGACGGTGGAGTTCGGCGGCGACCCGCGGCGCGTGCTGCAGGTCATCGTGCGTCCCGTCGTCGCCGGCGGCGAGGAGGTCGGGATCGTGATCGTCGGTCAGGACGTCACCGAGCTCGTGGGTGCCGTCGAAGTCCGCGATCGGTTCCTCAGCACCGTCGGTCACGAATTCCGCACGCCCCTCACGGTGATCCTCGGGCACACCGACATCGCCCTCATGAACGAGTCGGCCGAGACCGAACGGTGGGAAGCAGTCGAGCGGTCAGCGGAGCGCCTGCTGCGGCTCGTCGAGCGCCTCATCGCGGCCGGACAGTCGACACGCGACGTCGAGGCGCGCTCGGGAGCCTCCCACGTCGGTCCCGTCGTCAAACACGCGATCTCGGAGGTCGCGGCCCGCGCGCGGGACCGCCGTATCCACATCCAGATGGGCGCGATGCCCGACCGGGCCGCCCGCATCGCCGTCCGCGATCTCGCGTCGATCCTGGAGGAGCTCCTCCGCAACGCCGTCGAGTTCACCCCCGTGGGAGGCGGCGACGTCGTGGTCTCGGCCTACGAGGAGGGACGCGAGATCGTCGTCACCGTCGCGGACCAGGGTGTCGGGATGACCGAGCAGGAGCGCACGCACGCCTTCGACCGGTTCTACCGCGCTCCGTACGCACACGATGCCGCCATCCCCGGCACCGGCATCGGGCTCTCCAACGCCGCGTCGCTCGCCGAGGCCTACGGGGCAACCGTGGCGCTCGAGTCGCACGCCCCGCGCGGCACGGTCGCCGTCCTGCGGCTCCCTTCCTGAGCACGCGGATCGCCCGCAACGACGAAGGCCGCCCGGTTTCCCGGACGGCCTTCGTCGTGTGAGGCGGGGGTCAGTCGTTGCCCCGCAGGATGGCGATGATGCGGAGGATCTCGACGTAGAGCCAGACGACCGTGACCATGATGCCGAAGGCGCCGATCCAGCCGAACTCGCGGGGAGCGCCGTTGCGGGCACCCTGCTGCACGAGGTCGAAGTCCTGGACGAGCGAGTACGACGCCATGAGGACGACCAGCAGGCCGATGATGAGGCCGAGCGGGATGCCGAAGACCTCCTGGCTGTAGAGGCCGAAGGTGCCCTGGGTGACGCCCGTCCACATGAGGACCAGGTTGACGAGGCCGAACACCAGGTAGCTGACCATCGCGATCATGAAGATCTTGTTGGCCTTCTTGCTGACACGGACCTTGCCGCTCGCGAAGAGGGCGAGGGTCACGCCGACCACCACGAGGGTCGCGATGGTCGCCTGCAGGACGACGCCCGGCCAGATGAACTCGAAGTACGCCGAGATTCCACCGACGAACAGACCCTCAGCCGCCGCGTACGCCCAGACCAGAGCCGGGCGGACCTTCTTGCGGGACGTGAAGCTGATGACGAGCGCGAGGACGAAGCCCACGAGCGCGCCGATGATCCAGGGCATGATCGTCAGGTCGGCCGGCTCCACCTGCGTAGGCATGAGCGACCCGCCGAGGGTCCAGAACCAGCCCACGAGTGCGGTCACGAGCAGGATGCCGAACAGGCCCGCCGTCTTGACGACGGTGTCCTCGACCGTCATCCGGCCGGTGTTGGCGGAGGATGCGGTGGGGGCCGCGTACATGCCCTCGAGCTGAGCGCTCGCGGCGAGGTCGGCGGCCTGGTGCGAGGCGGCCGAGTAGTTCGTCGGCGCGGCAGGGGGAGTCAGGCCGGGACGGCGCTGATCCTCCTGGAACACCGGATTGTTGAAGGCGAAATTGCCGGACGCTGCCATTGTGTGTCTCACTCCAAAAGTCGACTCACAGCGCTGTGCTGTCGATCCAGCGTATCGGACCGTGTTTCCGCGGGTGCGGGCCCCCGCTGTGAGAGGACTATGAGGCCCCTCTGGCCGCGCTCCTGCGGCGGATCGCGTCACCCGAGCTGGGTACCCTGACCGCATGTCCGTGAACCGCCCGCTCGTCATCGGTCACCGCGGCGCGCCGGGGTACCTGCCCGAGCATTCGCGCGCCTCCTACGACCTCGCTCTCGCCGCCGGGGTGGACGCCGTCGAACCGGACGTCGTCTTCACCGCGGACCGCATCGCCGTGGTCCGGCACGAGAACGAGATCGGGTCGACGACCGACGTGGCCGACCATCCCGAGTTCGCGTCGCGTCGGACGACGAAGGTCGTCGACGGCGCGGACCTGACCGGATGGTTCACCGAGGACTTCACGTGGGACGAGCTGGCCACGCTGCGGTGCCGGGAACGGCTGCCGCACCTTCGGCCGGGGAGCGCGGCGAGCGACCGCGGTCAGCCGATCCTGCGGCTGCGCGAGCTCCTCGACCTCGTGGCTGCCGCCCCGGCGGGAGCCGGCGTCGTGCTGGAGGTGAAGCACGCGACGTACTTCGGATCGATCGGGTACGACGTCGCGGGGCTGCTCGCCGACGAACTGCGCAGCGCCGGATGGGATGTCGGGGAGCGGCCGCTGGTGATCGAATCGTTCGAGCAGCGGATCCTGCAGGAGCTGCGGGGTCGCGGCCTCCGTGCCCGCTACGTCTACCTGCTCGAGGCGGAGGGGTCCGCGTGGGACCTTCGAGCGGCGGACGGCGACGACGCGGTCACCTACGCCGACCAGCTCACCCCGGAGGGGCTCGACCGGCTCGCGGGCGAGGTGAATGGGATCAGTCTCGACAAGCGGATCGTGCTCGAGCATCCGTCCGTCGTGGCGGACGCGCACGGTCGCGGGCTCGAGGTCTACGTGTGGACGTGCCGACCGGAGAACGCGTTCCTCGACCCGCTCTTCCGCGGACCCGGCGACGACGCGACGTTCGGCGACTGGGAGGGGGAGTGGCGCCGGATCGCGGAGACCGGCGTCGACGGCGTCTTCGTCGACCACCCCGACCTCGGCGTCGCCTTCTTCGCCCACCCGGGACGCTCAGGTGACGCGCGGTAGAATGGATGCCGGTGCGCCAGCACCCCGTGTAACTACCTGATCCGTGGAGAGTCAAGGCGGCACGACGCCTCAGCTGCACGGAGGTCATGACACATGCCCCTCACCGACTCGACACCGGTGCGCGCCCCCGAACGCGACAGCCCCCTCCGGACGCTCGCCGCTTCTGTGGGTATCGGATACTTCGCCATCGCCCTGATTGCGCGACTGCCGTACGCGATGATCGTCGTCGGCGTCCTCACGATGGTCGTCGACGCTCGCGGATCGCTCGCCGTCGGCGGGTTCACCTCGGCGATGGTCGGCCTCGGCACCATCGCGACCGGCCCCCTCATCGGCGCGGCCGCCGACCGCTGGGGTCAGCGACCGGTGCTGCTGCTCGCGACGCTCGTCCAGAGCGCCGTCCTGGTGACCCTCGTCGCCGTCGCCTATGGCGACACCCCGGACGGTGTGCTCCTGGCCGTCTCGGTGCTCGCCGGGGCGACCGCCCCGCAGGTCTCGCCGATGTCGCGCGCCCGACTGGTCGGTTCCATCGGCCGGATGCGGCTCGACCGCGTCGCCCGCGGCCGACTCCAGGAGTCGACGATGGGCTACGAGTCGGCCGTCGATGAGATCGTCTTCGTCTTCGGGCCGGTCCTCGTCGGCGTCGTCGCGATCGCGGCGAGCCCCGCCGCTCCGGTGCTCGCCGCCGCCGCCCTCACCGTCGTCTTCGTCACCGCGTTCGCGCTGCACCCGACCGCGCGCACCGCGGGCCACGCCGACCAGGGTGCGGGGCGTGAGCCGGCGCGGGCCGTGCTGCGCCCCGGCATCCTCGTCGCCGCCGCCGGCACCTTCGCGACCGGACTGTTCTTCGGAGCGATGCTGACTTCGCTCACCGCCTTCGCGGACGAGGGCGGGTTCCCCGAGCAGACCGGCATCCTCTACGGGATCATGGGCATCGGCTCGGCGATCCTCGCGCTCGGGGTGGGCCTGTTGCCGCGACGCTTCGCGTTGCCGTGGCGCTGGATCGGCTTCACCGCCGTCCTGCTGATCGGTGCGGTTCTCGCCGCCGGGGCAACGGGAGCGATCTCGATGGGGTGGGCTCTCGCGGTCGCCGGCTGCGGCATCGGCCCGACGCTCGCGACGATCTACGCGCTCGCCGCCGCTCGTTCGCCGCGCGGACGCGAGGCGACGGTCATGGCCGTGCTCGGTTCGGCGGTCGTCGTCGGCCAGGCCTTCGCGAGCATGGTGGTCGGCGCGCTGGCCGAGTCCGCCGGGGCCGCGGTGGCCCTGTCGGCACCCGTCGTCGCGGTCGCGCTGCTGCTGACCTTCGGCCTGCTCAATCTGCGCGTGCGTCCGCGCGTTCCCCAGGAGGACACCTCCGCCCCCTAGGGTGAGCGGTATGACTGCTGCCGGCATCGTCGCCCAGGGGGTGCGACGATCCTTCGGGAACGTCCACGCCGTCCGCGACGTCACCTTCCAGGCGCCCGAGGGCGCGGTCACGGGCCTCGTGGGCCCGAACGGCGCGGGCAAGACGACGCTGCTGCTGATGCTCGCTTCGCTCCTGGCCCCCGACGCCGGCACCATCCGGATCGCCGGGATCGATCCCGTAACCGACCCCGCGGCGGCGCGCGCGAAGCTCGGGTGGATGCCGGACAGCCTGGGCGCGTGGCCCTCGCTCTCGGCCCGCGAGACGATCGCTGTCACCGGCCGGCTCTCCGGCCTCGACCGGACGGCCGCCGCGGCACGCGCCGCGGAACTCCTCACCACCGTCGGCCTCGAGTCCCTCGGGGATGCTCCGGCCCGGGTGCTCTCCCGCGGCCAGAAGCAGCGCCTCGGCCTCGCGCGCGCCCTCGTCCACGACCCGCGGGTGCTCCTGCTCGACGAGCCCGCCTCGGGTCTCGACCCGCAGGCGCGCATCGACCTGCGCCTGCTGCTGCGCTCGCTCGCGGCGGAGGGACGCACGGTGCTGGTCTCCAGCCACATCCTCTCCGAACTCGAGGAGGTCGTCGACGACGCCGTCTTCATGACGCAGGGCGAGACCGTGAGCTCCGAGCGCGTCGCCGAGGCGGCCGGTCGTGCACGGACGTGGCGGATCCGCCTCGCGGATCGGGATGCCGCGACCGCCGCCCTCCCGGTGGCACGGGCCCTCGGGCTCGACGTCGCGACCCTCCCCGTCGACCGACGCGACCTGCTCGTGAGCTTCGCCGGCGACGCGGCCGCGGCGCAGGGACTCGCCGCGCTCGTCGCGGCCGGTCTGCCGGTCGCGGAGTTCTCCGCGGCCAGCGGCATCCTGGAACACACCTTCCTCGACCTCGAAGGAGGTGCGCGATGAACCTCTCGCGACTGTGGACCATCGCCCGCCTCGACCTGACCCAGCGCATCCGTACGGTGTCCTGGTACGTGCTGCTCGGTGTCTTCGCGCTCGTCCTCGTCGGGACGACCGCGCTCGCCTTCCTCTCCTTCTCGGGCCAGGAGGATTCCGGTCCCGGCGTCTACTCGGTCGTCGTCTTCGTCACGCTGCTGCTGGTCGTGCTCGTCTCGCCGACCCTCAGCGGCAACTCCATCAACGGTGACCGGGATGCCGCGACCCTCGCCCCGTTGCAGGTCACCCAGGCGACGACCCGCGAGATCGTGCTCGGCAAGTTCCTCGCCGCGTGGCTGACGGGGCTCGCGTTCGCCGTGGTCGCCGTGCCGTTCCTCGTCATCGCCACCTTCGGCGGGGGCATCAACCCGCTCGCCGTCGTGGTCTCGGCCGTCGTGCTGGTCGTCGAAGCGGGTGTCGTCGCGGCGCTCGGGACGGCGTTCAGCGGCATCCTCGCCCGTCCGCTGTTCTCCGTCGCGACGACCTACCTCGTCGTGGCGGCCCTCACCGTCGGGACGGTCATCGCGTTCGGCTTGCTCGGGTCGAGCGTCCGCACCGAGCGCGTGGACCGGTATCAGTCGGCGCAGTACGACGAGACCGGCGCGCCCGTGTGCGCGGACGGCTCCTCGAGCTGCCCGAACGATCCGGAGCAGTGGGTCTGCGGCGACTGGGAGAGCACCACCTACGAGGTGCCGCGGTTCGACTACTTCTGGTGGATCCTGGCGGCGAACCCCTTCGTGATCCTCGCCGACGCGACACCGTCGAGCTTCAACGAGTACGGGAACCCCGACGACCTGTTCGGATGGACGAAGTACTCCGTCCGGCAGTCGCAGATCGCCCCCGAGCCGGTCAGCTCGTACAGCGACTGCGTCGTGCAGGACAGCGGCCCGACACCGGAGGAGATCATCGCGTCGACGGTGCCGAGTTGGTTCGTCGGCCTCGGCGTGCAGGTGATCGCGGCGGGCCTCCTGCTGTGGTGGGCGGGTGTGCGAACCCGCACGCCGGCGCGTCGTCTTCCGCCGGGGACCCGCATCGCGTGACGCCCGCCGGGTGAGGATCCTCTCATCTGCGCATCTTCCTCTTGGGGAACGGTCAGGGGATGCATAGCCTCCTATCAGCCTCGGCCGCGGCATCCGATCGGATCCCGCCCAAGCCAGCCGAGCGCTCTTCCCAGAAGGAAAGGCGGTCCTCCCCTTGCACCGACGCATCCTGGCGGTTGCGGGCGTCCTCGCGCTCTCACTGCCCACCACCGCGGCCCTCGCCGCAACGCCGGACGACGACCCCACCGCGCGGTTCGACCGCAGCACGTCGACCGGCGCCCTCGACAGCGACATCTCGGCGGCCGCGATCGACCCCGATCGGCAGGTGTCGGTCGTCATCGAGATGGAGGGCGAGCCCGTCGCCGTCGTCGAGGCCGAGGAAGGCCGCTCGCTGAGCAAGACCGAGCGGACCGACGTGAAGAAGGACCTGAAGGCCGCGCAGGACGCCATCCGCGGCGACATCACCCAGCGCGGCGGCAAGATCCGCGCGCAGATGCAGTCCGCCTACAACGGCATCCAGGCCATCGTGCCCGCCGCCGAGCTCGACGACGTCGCCGCGCTCCCCGGTGTCGTCGCGGTCCACCCCGTCGTGACGCACGAACTCGACAACGCCGTCTCCGTGCCGTTCCTCGGGGTCCCCTCGGTCTGGCAGAGCACCGGGTACACCGGTGGGGACGTCAAGGTCGCGATCATCGACACCGGCATCGACTACACCCACGCCGGCTTCGGCGGCCCGGGCACGGTCGAGGCCTACGAGAAGGCGGCGGCCGCCTCGGATGCGCCCGCCGACCCGAAGCTCTTCGGGCCGAGCGCCCCGCGCGTCAAGGGCGGCATCGACCTCGTCGGTGACGACTACGACGCCGGCGGCACCGGCGACGCCCTGATCCCGAAGCCCGACAACAACCCCCTCGACTGCGAGGGCCACGGCTCCCACGTCGCCGGCACGACCGGCGGATCGGGCGTCACCACCGACGGCAAGACCTACACCGGTCCGTACGACGAGACGACGCCGTCCGTCGACTTCCGGGTCGGCCCCGGTGTCGCGCCCGAGGCCGACCTGTACGCCGTCCGCGTGTTCGGCTGCGACGGCTCGACCGACGTCACCATCCAGGCCATCGACTGGGCCGTTGACAACGGCATGGACGTCATCAACATGTCGCTCGGCTCGTCCTTCGGCCGCGGCGACGACCCAAGCGCCGTCGCCGCCGCCAACGCGGTCGGGGCGGGCGTGGTCGTCGTGGCGTCGGCCGGCAACTCCGGACCGAGCCCGTACCTCACCGGTTCGCCGGGCAGCGGTGACGGCGTGATCGCGGTGTCGGCCGTCGACAGCACGGCATCCTTCCCCGGCGCCACCCTCACGGTCGGCGGCAAGAAGGTTCAGGCGATCAACGCGAACGGTGCCGCGCTCGACGACGTCGGGCAGCTGACGGTCGTGCGACTGACCGACGACCCCGCGACCGCCGCCAACGAGGCGCTCGGGTGCGCGGCATCCGACTACACCCGTGCCGGGATCACACAGGGCGGCGGCCAGATCGCCGTCGTCGAACGCGGCACGTGCGCCCGCGCGGCCAAGCCGATCTTCGGGCAGCAGGCCGGAGCCGAGGCGGTCGTCATGGTGAACTCCACAAACGACCTGCCCCCGTACGAGGGCGTCATCACGGATAACCCCGACGACGGCACACCGTACGAGGTCACGATCCCGTTCTTCGGCGTCCGCTCGTCCGACGGTGCGGCCTTCACCTCGGGGGCAGTCGTGACCGTCCAGGCGGCGCAGATCGCGAACCCCGCGTTCCGCGATTACGCCTCGTTCAGCTCGTCCGGTCCGCGCAGCGGCGACAGCTCGATCAGCCCCGACGTCGCGGCGCCGGGCGTCTCGATCTCATCGGTCGCCGTCGGCACGGGCGGCGACGCGTCGGTGCTCTCGGGCACCTCGATGGCCGCCCCGCACGTCGCCGGCGTCGCCGCGCTGACGGTGCAGGCGCACCCGACGTGGGACACCGAGCGGATCTCGGCGGCGATCGTCTCGACCGCCGACCCCGACGGCGTCGCGCGGATCAACCCGACCCGCGGCGGCGTCGGCCTCGTCGACACCGCGCAGGCGGTGCGGACGACGGTGACCGCCACGGGCGACAGCTTCCGCACCGACAGCGGTCGTGTGCGCGAGGCGGCGCTGAGCTTCGGCTTCGACGAGTCGAGCTCGACGCTCGGCGGGACGAAGAAGGTCACCGTCCGCAACGACGGCAAGGAGAGCGTGACCTTCACGGTCTCGACCCAGGCCTCGCCCCAGTCGGTGAAGGCCAAGGTCACGACGAGCACCAAGAAGGTGACCGTGAAGCCGGGTCGCACGGAGAGCGTCCGGGTGACGGTGTCCGCTCCGGCGTCCTCGGTGCCGGGCTCGCTGAGCGCGGACGACCAGTTCTCGTTCGCCGAGATCTCGGGTGATGTCGTCTTCACCGCGCCGGGGTCGACCCTGCGGGTGCCCTACCTGCTCGTCCCGCGCTCGAACAGCGACGTGACGGTGAAGGGCTCGCTCAGCTCGCGCGGCCGCGTGGCCGACGCCGACCACGTCCTCGACCTGCGCAACCGCAAGGGTGCGCTGGATGCGGCAGCGGACGTGTACACCTGGGGTCTGACGGACAAGAAGGATGCCCCGAAGGCGATCTCCGACACGGGTTATGACCTGCGCGCCGCGGGTGTGCAGTCGTTCGCGACCGCGAGCGGTGACCAGCTGGCCGTCTTCGCCGTGAACACGTACTCGCGGTGGTCGAACGCCGCGAGCAACGAGTTCGACGTCGTCATCGACACGAACCGCGACGGCACGCCCGACTGGGTCGTGTTCTCGTACGACTCCGGGGCCGTGCGCAGCGGTTCGGTCGACGGTGTCGCCGAGGTGTTCGTGCAGAACGTGAAGACGGGCGCGCTCACCGCGAGCGGGTTCCTCGCGCAGGCGCCGACCGACAGCAGCACGATCCTGCTGCCGGTGAACCTCGCCGACCTGAAGATCACCGGGCCGTTCGACTACACCGTGCAGTCGTTCAGCCTCACGACCGATGGCAGCGACGCGTTCGCGGGGACGGCGACGTACAACCCGGGCGATCCCGCGATCACCAACGGGCAGTACGAGGTCGTGCCGAAGGGCGGCCGGGCCTCCGTGACCGTCCGCACGGACGCCTCCGCCTACGCGGCGCAGAAGCCGCTCGGCGCGATGGTGGTCGTCGTCGACAACGAGTCGGGCGCCGACGAGGCGCTGCTCGTCCCGGTGAAGTAAGGCCGGACCCTCGGGAGGGGCGGTGCGTCAGCGGACGCGCCGCCCCTTTCGGCATCCGTCGTCAGCGCTCGCAGAGGCGGGGCTCGTCACCCGACCCGAAGCGGTAGTCGAACGTGCGGCCGTCCGCCCGCACGACGACGCGATAACCGTCGACGATCGCCTGCCTGTAGGACATGCCGGGGGAGGGGCACCCGAGCGAGCCGTCCGAGAACTCGACCCGTTCCGCCGACACGAGGACGGGCTCGCCGGCCACTCCGCGCGTGACGAGATCGGCGACGATCGCCTCCCACTTGGCCGGCGGGAGGTCGGCCGGCGATCCGGTCGGGCCGAGCGGGGCGGGGCTCGCCGTCCGGAACGGCGGTCGTGCGGAGGGGCTGGTGTCGCTCGTGTCGCCGGGGGAGGGCATCGAGGTTCCTTCCGTCGCGCAGGCGGCCAGGGTGAGCGCCGACAGCAGGATCGCCGCGGCGAGGGCGGCGCGTGGTGCGGGCATGATTCTCCTCCGGCGAGGTTACGCCGGGATCCGGCCCGGAGACAGTGCCGGCCGCATAGCCTGAAGCCATGACCAGCGCTCCGGCACGTACCGCCCTCGAGGTCGCCGACTGGCGTCGTCGCGTCTTCGCCCTGTACGCGGAGGTGCGGGCGGCCGACGATCCGCGACGCGCGCACGACCGGTGGCGGGCGGAGCGCGACGGCCTGTTCGCGCGGCATCCCGCCAGCCCCCTCCTCCCCGAGGACCGCGACGGCTTCGCGGGGCTGCCCGTCGCGCCGTACGACCCGGCCTGGCGCTTCGAGGTCCCGCTGCGCGAGGCGGAACCCGGCGGATTCGAATTCTCGACCGGCACCGACGGCGTCGTCCCGTTCGAGCGCATCGCAGTCGTCGACCTGCCGGAGGTCGGCAGTCTCGACGTCTGGCGGTTGACGACCTACGGCGGCGGGGTCTTCATCCCGCTCCGTGACGGCCTCGCGGGCGTCGCCAGGGGGACGTACGGTGGCGGACGCTATCTGATCGACACGATCAAGGGCGCGGACCTCGGGACGGATGCCGCGGCCGGCACGATCGTGCTCGACCTGAACTTCGCCTACAACCCGTCGTGCGCGTACGACCCGGCCTGGGCGTGCCCCCTCGCGCAGCCGGGCAATGTGCTGGCCCGGGAGGTTCCGGTCGGCGAGCGGTACGCCGCGTCCTGAGCATCTCCGGGCGCCGGCTGTTTCGTGACGCCGACGGCACGGATCACACCCTGTGCGCGCAGATCGAGGAGGGCAGGCAGCGCCTCGCGTGTCGCCTGCTCCTCGTGGTCGTCGGGATCGTGGAGGTAGACGATGTCGATCCGGTCCGTGCCCAGACGGGTCAGGCGCACGTCGAGAGCAGCATCGACCGGCGCACGACGGACATTCCCGATGAATTGTGGGTCGAACTCGACGCCGAAGGACTCGCTCCGGATCTGACGAAGGGGAACTGACAGAGGCTGTCCGGTCGAGGCCCAGGTCGGTCGACCTCGCGCTTCGATCGATAAGACCTCCGACGCGACGGCGGGAGTCGAACCCGCTTCACATCCGGTATGACCCGGTGCCCGGGACCACCCGGACCGTCGCGATGACCTCACGCTAACCCGAGGCTCCGACCTCCGGTCGGGTCATGACCCGGGATGACGTCCGGTGTCCCCGTGTGACGCGGTTCATCCCTTCGCGCCCTTGCCTTTGCCGTTGTCGTTCTTGCCGTTCTTGTCCTTGTCCTTCGCGTTCTCCTGACCCTTGCCGACGTTCGGGGTCTTACCGTGGACGGCGGCCTTCTCCGCGGCGCGCTCCTTCGCCTTCTCGTTCGCCCTGTCCTGCGCCCGCTGGCTCGGTTCGTCACCGGCGTCTTGAGTGTTCGCGGGCGCGACCGACTGGGTCGGGGTATCCGTCGTCGACGCCTGGTCGTCGGGCTGATCGACGGTGACGACGGCGGAGTCGCTGTCGTCGTCCGCGACGAGCTCGGCGGGGGCCGGTGTCGTCGGCTCGGTCAGCGTCTGCTCGGGCGCGGGCGCCTCACCCGGCGCGCCGCCGGCCCAGAGAGCGCCGACGAGGATGTAGGCGGCGACGATCACGGTCGCCGCCCCGGTGAGAAGCCAGACGCGCATCCGCCGCGTGCGACGTGCCGGTCGCGAGGCGCGGCGGGTGCGGGGGACGTGATCCTGCAGGGCGGTCGGCGCGGACGCCGCGCCGACGACCGCGGGTGCCGCAGCCATCGCGTCGAACGCCTGCGTGTCCTCGTCGAGGGTGACGGTGGCGGGCCGCGCCGGGCGGACGACGTCGCGCGGGAGTGAGCGGGCGCGGCAGGCCACCTGCGCCGCGGTCGGCCTGTCGGCGGGCTCGCGCGCGATCATCGACGCGATCAGCTCCGACCACTCAGGGCCGAGCCACACCGGGATCTCGGGGGTCTCGACGAGGCGGGCCATGACACGACCGATCCCGGATGCCTCGGGGAAGGCCCGGTCGCCCGTGATCGTCTCGAGCAGCAGCAGACCGAGAGCGTAGACGTCGGCGGGGGGACCGGCGGGTTCGCCGCGGACCTGCTCGGGGGCGAGGTAGGCGGCCGTTCCGATGACCGTGCCGGGGCTCGTATGCCGTGTGCTGTCGGCGAGGTAGGCGACACCGAAGTCGGCGAGCTTCGGCCAGAATCTGCGTCCCGGCGTCGTCGAGGCGGCGAGCAGCACGTTCGACGGCTTCACGTCGCGGTGGACGATGCCCGCGCGGTGCACCGTGTCGAGACCCGAGGCGAGCTCCGCCGCGATGCCGGCGGTCTCGGCGGCATCCAGGGGGCCGTCCTGCAGCGCGACGGCAAGCGACGTGCCCTCGACGAACTCCATCACGAGGTACTCGGGCTGGCCCGGGACGACCTTCGCGTCGAAGAGCGTGACGAGTGACGGGTGGTTCAGGGACGCGAGCAGGGACATCTCGGTGCGCGCGCGCGGCGGGATCGCGGGATGCTCCGCCTCGGTGCGCATGATCTTGATCGCGACGGTACGGCCCAGGACGACGTCCTCGGCGCGGTACACCCGCGCCATGCCGCCCTGACCGACGCAGCGCCCGAGGACGTAGCGCCCATCGAGCATCCCCGAGGTGATCGGTTCGGCGGGCGGTTCGGTCACGGCCACTCCTGCGGGTGTTCCGGGCTGCGGCGGGCCCGTCGGTACGTCGCCTGCGGCGCGACATCCCGACGGTATGACCTCTACGGATTCGGGTCCGGCGGCTTGACTCCGGGCTCGATCAGTGCATGCACCGCACGCCGACGGCTACGACGCCGCCGCCGTGGACGCAAGGGGGCCGCGGGGGTGGCGTGTGCGCGGCTACGGTTCCAGCATGGCCCCTTCGCTTCCTCGACGCACCGCGGCGCAGGTCGCGCTCGGCGTGCGGCGAGCCGGAGGTGACGTGTTCACGCCGCGACGACTGATCCTCGCGCTGAAGACCGCCGTCGCGGCTGCGGTGGCGTGGTTCTTCGCGCCCCTCGTCCCGTTCGCTGACGCGGACTACTCCTACTACGCGCCCCTCGGTGTGCTCGTCAGCATGTACCCGACCGTGGCGGACTCCGCCCGCGCGGGCGTCCAGTCGCTCGTCGGCCTGGCCTGCGGCATCGCGGTCGGGTTCGGAGGTCTCGCGATCGTCGCCTCGGGCGCTCCGGGGATCGTCGCCGTCGGTGCGGTGGTGCTGGTCGGCGTGGCGGTCGGCGGCATCCGTGCCCTCGGTGTCGGCCGGGACTGGGTGGCGCTGGCCGGGCTCTTCGTCCTCCTGCTCAGCAAGAACGATCCCGACGGTTTCTCGTCCTCGTACCTCGCCACGATGGCTTTCGGGGTGCTCGTGGGTGTCGTCGCGAACTACGTGCTCGTGCCGCCGCTGTACCTGCAGTCGGCGCGCGACCGGTTGTCCGAGTTGCGCGCCGCCGTCGCCACCGCGCTCGACCGTGCGGCGGACTCCGTGACCCAGGGCCGGCCCGACGCCGGGGTGCTGCGCGAGGACGGCGACGCGCTGGCCGAACTGTCGATCGCGGTGTCCGCCGACGTCGACGAGGCGTCCCGGTCCGAGCGCGCCAACATCCGCGCCCGCGGTGTCGGCGGGGTGCACGACGAGAACGCGCAGCGGTGGTGGGGTCTCGAGCGCGCGACGTATCTCGCCCGCGACCTGCTCGACGTCCTGGCGCAGCACGAACGGCTCGACGAGCGGCACGGCGATCCGCAGGCGCTCGCCACGGCGATGAGGTCCGTCGCGGACCTGCTCGCGACGCCGCCGGGAGACGCCGAGATGGGTGCGCGGACGGATGCCGCGTGGCGCGACATCGACGCCTACGGCGCGTCGCTGCCCGCCCCCGACGAGGCCACCGACACGCACGACCAACCGGGGCTCTGGCTGGCGGCGACGCTGGGACGGATGACCGACATCTCGAGACGGGTCTCGGACGCCCTGCCCTGACACAGGTTGCGACGCACGGGAGACTCATACGAGAGTGGGGGAATGACGACGGTGGACGTGGATGCGGCGGCGCGCGAAGCGGCGAGGCAGCGCGCTCTCGAGCAGCTCGACATCCTCGACCACCCGACGGACGAGCGTGTCGACCGCGTCACACGGCTCGCCCGCGAGATCTTCGGCGTGCCGATGGTGAGCGTCACGCTGCTGGACGACGACCGGCAGTGGCGACTCTCCGAGCAGGGGTTCGACGGGGAACGCGAGGCCCCGCGCGAGGGCTCCTTCTGCGGCGCGACGGTCGAGCGGGGATCGATGCTCGTCGTCGAGGACGCGGCATCCGACGGGCAGTTCCGGAGCAATCCCTTCGTCGTCGGTGATCCGCACCTGCGCTTCTATGCCGGTCAGCCCCTCGAGGCGCCGGGCGGCGAACACATCGGCACCCTCTGCATCCTGGACACGAAACCCCGGACGCTCACGGAACCCCAGCGCGAGCTCCTGCGCGAGATGGCGCTCTGGGTGCAGTCGGAGATCGCGCGGGAGCACGAGTTCGACCGTGCCGGCGAAGTGCAGCGCGCGCTCCTGCCGAAGCGCGCGCCCGAGGTGGCCGGCTTCACTCTCGCCGCCGACGCGGTCGCCTCCGGCTCCATCATGGGCGATCTCTACGACTGGTACCTGCACGAGGGACGGCTGCGGCTGACCCTCGCCGACGTGATGGGCAAGGGGATCGGCGCCGGACTCATCGCCGCAGGTGTGCGCGCCTCGCTGCGCACCGCCCGTGATCGTCCGTTGATCGCCGCCGTTGAAGACCTCGATCGCCAGGTCTCGGACGACCTCGCCGATCTGCACATGTTCGTCACCGCCGTCGTCGCCGATGTCCATGGCGCGACGGGCGACGTCGAGCTCGTCGACGCCGGGCACTCCCTCTCGTTCGTGGTCCGGGCCGATGACACGTGGCATCCCGTGCGTTCGACCGGTCTGCCGCTCGGGATGGGGATCGAGGATGCCCGCACGTCCGCGCGCCTGCGGTTGGAGCCGGGCGACGCCCTGCTGTGCTGCAGCGACGGCGTCCTCGACATCCTCGACGTCGACGACCCCTTCGGTCAGGTGCTGCGCGCACTCCGCCAGCGGGGTCCGGCGGGTGCGGTCGCCGAGGGCATCGCGCTCGCACGCGAGCGGAAGGCCCCCGACGACGTCACCCTCATGGTCGTCCGGCGGGACGCATGAGCGGGCGTTTCCTCGCCATCCGCGTGCTGGCCCTGCTGTCGGTGCTCCTGGGGCTCAACTACGTGCTCTGGCGATGGCTCGCGTCGGTCAATTGGGAAGCCTGGTGGATCGCCGTGCCGCTGGTGGTAGCGGAAACGTACAGCCTCGTCGACACGATCCTGTTCGCGGCGACGATGTGGCGGGCGAAGGAGCGTCCGCGTCCCACGTCGCCCCCGCAGGGGACGGTCGACGTCTTCATCACGACCTATAACGAGCCGATCGAGATGGTGATGGCGACGGCCCTCGCAGCGAAGCGCATCACCTATCCGCACCACACCTGGATCCTCGACGACGGCGCGCGAGACGATCTGGCGCAGGCAGCCCGCGAGGCCGGCATCGGCTATCTCACCCGGTCGGCCGACTGGGCGGACAAACCGCGCCACGCCAAAGCCGGCAATCTGAACAACGCCCTCCTGCAGACCGACGGCGAGTTCCTGTTGATCCTGGATGCCGACCAGGTGCCCGACCCGCTCATCCTCGAGAACACGCTCGGCTACTTCGCCGACGACCCGCAGGTCGCGCTCGTGCAGACGCCGCAGTGGTTCGTCAACGTCGCCGAGGCGGACCCCCTCGGGAGTCAGGCGCCGCTGTTCTACGGTCCGATCCAGCAGGGCAAGGACGGCTGGAACGCAGCCTTCTTCTGCGGGTCCAACGCGATCCTCCGTCGCGACGCGCTCATGCAGCTCGGCATCGTCGGGTACGTGCGCGACCTCGAGGACTCGGTCGTCACTGCGCTGAAGGCGTCCCAGCGGATGCTGCGACGCGCGGCATCCGATCGCTCCCTGACGCCGGAGGTCACCGCTGAGGTCCGGCGGCTCGGCGAGGCGGTGCAGCGGGCCCGGGCGGAGCTGGCCCTCGGCGGTCCGATCGCGGAGGTGACCGCAGCCGTCCACGCGGAGGTGCAGGCAGCATCGCGGCGCCTCGTCGACGCCGACATGGCGGCCATCCGCGCGGACGTCGCCGAACTCGCGGCGCTCGCGGTTCAGCGCGATGCCGAGCTCGACGCGTTCGTCGTGGACGAGAGCGCCCTCGAGTCGCTGTCGGTGCGGGAGATGTCGCCCCTTGCCACGATCGCCGCCGTCGACGCCCTCGTCGAAGCCGTGCGCGTCGATCGCCCCGGCGAGGCGCAGCCCATCCAACCCCTCGCGACCATCTCGGTGACCGAGGACATGGCCACGGCGATGCAGCTGCACGCGCTCGGCTGGAAGAGCGTCTACCACCACGAGATCCTCGCCCACGGTCTCGCCCCTGAAGACCTGCGCACGATGCTGAAGCAGCGGCTGCGGTGGGCGCAGGGCACCATGCAGGTCCTGCTGCGCGACAACCCGCTGCGCAAGAAGGGTCTCTCGGTCGGGCAGCGGCTCATGTATTTCGGCACGATGTGGAGCTACCTCAGCGGGTTCGCCGCGGTCATCTACCTCGCCGCCCCGATCATCTACCTGCTCCTCGGCGTCCTGCCGGTGACCGCGTGGTCCGTCGACTTCTTCGCCCGGTTCCTGCCGTACTTCATCATCAACCAGATCCTCTTCGTGGTCGTTGCCAAGGGGATCAAGACGTGGCGCGGTCAGCAGTATTCGCTCGCGTTGTTCCCGGTGTGGATCGCCGCGTGCGTCACGGCGTTCGCGAATGTGGTGCTCGGGAAGTCCCTCGATTTCGTCGTGACGCGCAAGGACGGTCGTGCGGCCGGTGGACCGCCCTGGCGCGAGATCTGGCCGCAGCTGACGGCGATGGTCCTGCTCGCCATCGCGACCATCGTGGGGATCGGCCGCGTCATCGCGGGCACCGCCGACGGTACCGGCACCCTCGTCAACACCATCTGGGTCGGGTACGACCTCGTCGTCCTCAGCGTGCTCATCCAAGCCGCTCGGTATCAGGGCTTTCAGCCGCCCGTCGCCGCGGCGGAACCCACCGCATCCATCGAACAGAAGGAGCCTCCGTGGACATCACCGTGACACCCGCCGACGGGTACGCCGTCGTCGCGGTCGAGGGGCGACTCACCGCGCCCGGTGTGGCCCGCTTCCGAGACGCCGTCGACGACGCGATCGCGGCCCGCTCGGCGCGGGTCGTCGTCGACCTCTCCCGCACGGAGTTCATCGACTCCTCCGGCATCGGGGCCCTGATCGGTGGGTTGAAGGCGGCTCGGCTCGCCGACGGGGACCTCCGAATCGCGGACGTCCCCCCGGCCGTGGCCCGCGTCCTGACACTGACGAACCTCGACCGGGTCCTCCGGGCATACCCGAACGCGGAAGCCGCGTTCGATGGGCAGTGATCCGGTCGTCCGAGAGGTCACCGGCCCGGCTGAGCTGGCGCTGGTCGATGCGGTCCACGACGCCCTGGATCAGATCTGGCGGGACGCCCCCGGCGTCACGGACGAGGACCGGATGCTGTTCGCCCTCGCCGTGAGCGAGGTCGCGACGAACGTCGTCGAACATGCCGCGGGTGACGAGCGTCCGACCGTGTCGATCCGGCTGTCGGCCGACGACACCGAGCTGGTCGCCGTCATGTCCGACGACGCCGATCCCGCCCTGATCCGGCTCGATCAGGTGACCATGCCCGGCGCGGACGCCGAATCGGGACGGGGCCTGGCGCTCGCGCTCGCCGCCCTCGACGAACTGCGTCACGAGACCGACGACGGCAACGTCTGGATCCTGCGCAGGGAGCGACGCCCGTCGGCGTGAGCCGCGGATCGATGTCGGTGGACGAACGTAGACTCGTGGGGACATGAGCGACTCCATCAAGCCCGTGATCGTCGGCGCCGGAGCGTCCCGCCCCGCCGGCGATTCCCGCCCCGACGAGGACCTGCTGGCAGGGCTCAACCCGCCGCAGCGCGAGGCCGTCATCCACCGCGGTCCGGCGCTGCTGATCATCGCCGGCGCCGGCTCGGGCAAGACGAGCGTTTTGACTCGGCGCATCGCGTCGCTGCTGCGCACACGCGAGGCGTACCCCAGCCAGATCCTCGCCATCACCTTCACGAACAAGGCCGCGGGTGAGATGCGCGAGCGGGTGCGGCAGCTCGTCGGCGAGAGCGCCCAGGGCATGTGGATCTCGACGTTCCACTCCGCCTGCGTGCGCATCCTGCGCCGCGAGGCCGACCAATTCGGCTTCACGAAGAGCTTCACGATCTACGACTCGGGCGACTCCCGCGCCCTCATCAAGCGCCTCGTGAAAGAGCACGAGGGCGACTCGTTCGGCTTCACCCCCGCGGCCGTTCAGGGTCGTATCTCCAAGCTCAAGAACGAGTTGGCGGATGCCGAGTCCTACGCGCGCCAGGCGAACATGAGCGACCCCGCCGAGCGCGTCTTCGTCGACATCTTCGCCGACTACCAGCGCTCGCTGCAGAAGGCGAACGCGTTCGACTTCGACGACCTGATCGCGCAGACCGTCTACCTGTTCCGCGCGTTCCCGCACGTCGCCGACGTCTACCGCAAGAGATTCCGGCACATCCTCGTCGACGAATACCAGGACACGAACCACGCCCAGTACGCGCTCATCCACGAACTGACCCGGCCCGTCGTCGGCAAGGCCGGTGACGCCTTCTCCAGCGGCGGCATGATGATCTTCGAGCCCGATGAGGCGCCTGAGGTCGAGCGAGCGTCGCTCACCGTCGTCGGCGACTCCGACCAGTCGATCTACGCCTTCCGCGGGGCGGACATCCGCAACATCAGCGAGTTCGAGCGCGACTTCCCCGGCGCGAAGGTCGTGCTCCTCGAGCAGAACTACCGCTCGACGCAGAACATCCTGTCGGCCGCCAACGCCGTCATCGGCCACAACTTCGACCGCAAGGACAAGAAGCTGTGGACCGACGTCGGCGACGGCGACCCGATCATCGGCTTCACCGGCTACTCGCAGCACGATGAGGCGCAGTTCGTGGCCGACGAGATCGAAGCGCTGCACCGCAAGGGCGTCGATTACGCGCAGATGGCGGTGTTCTACCGCACCAACTCGCAGTCCCGTGCGCTCGAGGAGATCTTCATCCGCTCGGCCGTCCCGTACAAGATCATGGGCGGCACGAAGTTCTACGAGCGCGCCGAGATCAAGGACGCGCTGGCCTACCTCGTCTCGGTCGCGAACCCCGCCGACGAGATGGCGGTGCGCCGCATCCTCAACAAGCCCCGCCGCGGCATCGGCGACGTCACCGAGACCGCGATCGCCCGCTATGCGGCATCCGAGGGGATCACTTTCCGCGACGCGCTCGCGAACTCCGCCGCACTCGGCGTCGGCGCGAAGGTGCAGAAGGCGATCGCCGACCTTGACGCGGTCCTCGCCGAGGCATCCGAGATCATGCTGCCGAGCTCGGGGGAGATCGCGCCGTCGACGTCGGTGACCGAGGGGCTGCACGTCCTGCTGAACAAGTCCGGCTACTACGACGCGCTGCGCATGTCGAAGGATCCGCAGGACGAGGCCCGCGTCGAGAACCTCGACGAGCTTGTCGCGGTCACGCGCGAGTTCGCCCGCAACAACCCGGACGGCACGCTGCTCGACTTCCTCACCGAGGTGACCCTGGTGTCGGATGCCGACGACCTCGACGACGCCAGTGGTTCGGTCTCGCTCATGACGATGCACACAGCGAAGGGCCTCGAGTTCGACGCCGTGTTCGTCACCGGTGTCGAGGAGGACCTCATCCCGCACCGCATCTCGGCGGGGGAGCCCGGCGGGCCGCAGGAGGAGCGGCGGTTGTTCTACGTCGCGCTCACCCGCGCCCGCAAGCGTCTGCACCTCTCGTTGGCGATGACCCGCGCGCAGTTCGGCGAGGTGTCTGCGGCGATGCCGAGCCGCTTCCTGCGAGAGATCCCGCACGAGCTCATCGACTGGCGGCAGTCGCCGGGCGACGTGAACTCGCGCGGCGGGACGCAGTCACGGGCGCTCAACGGTCGGTCCGGCTCGCGATTCGGCGGCTCGAACCGCTACGGGGACGACCTCGTGCCGCTGCCGCCCCGTGAGAAGTCCGACGCGCTCGCGAAGTTCGCCAATCGCATCCCGGCGAAGATCCGCGACAACGGCGACATGGAGCTGGCGGCGGGCGACCGCATCCGTCACGACGATTTCGGCGAGGGCAAGGTCGACATGGTCACCGGCGAAGGCGCGAAGCGCGTCGCGCACGTGCGCTTCGACACCGCGGGTCCGAAGAAGCTGCTGATCAAGGTCGCGCCCATCACCAAGCTGTGAGGAACGTCCGGCCACCCGCATCCCGCGTACCCTGAAGCAATGGCCCTGTTCTCCCGCCGCCCGAAGAAGGACTCCGACCCGAAGGGCGAGGTCCCCGTCGACGCGCAGGCCGACGTCGACGAGGTCCAGCAGGACGTCAACGCCGCCGTCGCCGCCGAACAGGCCGAAGACACGGATGCCGAGCCGGTGCCCCACGTGCCGATCTCGGTCTCGACCTACGGCAAGCCCGTCCCGCGCCCGGCCCCCGAGCCGGAGCGTCTGCCGAAGACCCCCGAGACCGCGCCCGCCTCGAGCGAGAGCCGTCCCGGGATGCCCGACAACACCCTGCTCGGCACGGTGCTGCAGGAAGTCCCCGAAGAGGTCGACAACGCCGCGATCCTCGCCGTCATGCGCCAGGCGCTGCAGGGCACCCTGTACCTGCGCATCCTCGGTGACGCCCGCGCCCAGGCAGCGGCCGGTGAGCCGCTGCGTCTCGCGATCTCGATCGTGAACGACAAGAAGTTCCTGCTCGCCTACACGGGGGCGGCCGCGCTGCAGGCGGGGCTCGGCGACCAGGCCCAGAGCACGTCGATCCTGGCCCAGCCGTCGCAGCGTGTGCTCCGCAACGTCATCGACGCCGGGTACGACGGCATCGTCTTCGACCACGCCGGCCCCGGCCGCCGCATCGTCCTGCCGACGGGCCTCATCCAGCGCAGCCTCGACCAGGCCGATCCCGAGTTCACGATCAAGAATCTCCTCGCCGGCCCGCGTACCGACGAGACCGCCCGCGCCGTCGTCGACGCGCTCGTCGCGCGCGGCGCCTGGATCGCGGCAGGCCCGCGAGCCGACGGTCAGGGGATGGGCGTCGCGGAGGCCCGCTCGGCCGAGGGCGGCCGCTACCTGCAGGTCTTCTCGCACCCCCTCGAGGTGCTGACCCTGCGTCGCGAGGACCAGCCCATGCCGCTCACGGCCGCCCAGTTGGGCGCCGCGCTCAAGAGCGAATCGGGCCTTGACGGATTCCTCATCGACCCCGCCGGCCCGTGGATCCGCATCGAGCGCGCCGAGCTGGACGCGCTCATCACGATCGCCGACGCGGCGGAAGCCGTCGACGCCGCTGCCGACACCGACGGCGACAAGGCCTGAGCAAGCCCCTGTCCCGACCCCGAGTCCGCCCCTAGGGTGGGGCGCATGGCGTCGGAGCGGATCACCCTGCAGTTGCCCGGAGGCAGGGAGCTCTCGCTCTCGAGCCCCAACCGGGTCGTCTTCCCCGAGGCGGGGATCACGAAGCACGAACTCGCCGAGTACCTCCTCACCGTCGAGGTCCCGTTCCTGCGCGCGAACGGGCACCGCCCGGTGTCGCTCGAACGGTTCCCCGACACGGTCGACGGCGACAGCTTCTTCTCGAAGAACCCGCCGAAGGGGACTCCGGACTACGTCGACCAGGTGATGTGCACCTACAACAGCGGACGCCGGCACCCGCAGGTGGTACTCGGAGAGATCGCCGCGGCCGTCTGGGCCGTGCAGATGAACACCGTCGTCTTCCACCCGTGGGCCTCCCTCGCGTCCGACACCGACAACCCGGTCGAACTGCGCATCGATCTCGACCCGCAACCCGGGACGGATTTCGCGGATGCCGCCGCCGTCGCACCCGTGCTGCGCGAGGTGCTGCGCGAGGCCGGGCTCGAGCCCTGGCTGAAGACGAGCGGCAATCGCGGCCTCCACGTCTTCTGTCCCATCGAGCCGACGCACGAGTTCCTCGACGTCCGCCACGCCGTGATCGCCGCGGGTCGCGAGCTGGAACGGCGGATGCCGGACCGGGTCACGACGAACTGGTGGAAGGAGGAGCGCGGCGAGCGCATCTTCGTCGACTTCAACCAGGCCAACCGCGACCGCACGATGGCCGGCGCCTACAGTCCGCGCGCGCTGCCGGGCGCGACGGTCGCGACCCCGATCACGTGGGATGAGCTCGCCGACGGCGTCGACCCGACCGCGTTCACCGTGCGGACCGTGCCCGAGAGGCTGGCGGACAGCGGGGACCCCTGGGAGGGGTTGCAGGACTCGCCCGGACGCATCGACACGCTGCTCGAGTGGTGGCAGCGCGATCTCGAGGCGGGCCTGGGCGAGCTGCCGTTCCCGCCGGAGTTCCCCAAGATGCCGGGCGAGCCGCCGCGGGTGCAGCCGTCGCGCGCGAAGAAGGACTGACGCTCAGTCGGCGGTCCGCGACGTGCCCGCCGTGACCGTGTCGGCCTTCTCCTCGATGGGTTGTTTGCGTCGTGCCCACCGGGCGGGCGTGTTCGGCCCGTCCCACACCTGGATGATGCCCCACACGGCCGCCGTGAGCGGCACGGCGAGGATCGCGCCGACGATGCCGCCGAGCACGGTGCCGATCGTCAGGGCGATGAGCACCGCGAAGGCGTGCAGCTTCATGGACCGTCCCATGAGGAAGGGCTGCAGGAAGTTGCCTTCGAGCTGGTTCACCGCCACGACGATCACAACGACCCAGATCGCTGCGATGAGGCCGTTCGTCACGAGGGCGACCAGCGCCGCCAGGATCCCGGCGACCGTCGCTCCCACGATGGGAATGAACGCGAGGACGAACACGAGTGCGCCGAGCGGGAGGGCGAGCGGGATCTGCAGGACCAGGAGACCGATCGTGATGCCGACCGCGTCCACCGCCGCAACGGCCGCCGTTCCCCGGAGGTAGGCGCCGAAGGTCTGCACGGCCTTGTGGCCGACTCGTACGGCGCGCTCGTAGTCCGATCCGCGGAAGGGGCGGATGAGGAACTCCCAGAGCTGCGGGCCGTCCTTCAGGAAGAAGAACAGCGTCACGATCATCAGGACGAGCCCGGTGAGGAAGTTGGCGACCGCGCTGACGCCGGCGAGAGCACCGGAGCCGAACTGCGCGCTCGTGAGGAAGTCGGTGGCCGTGCCGACCCATTCGTCGATCTGCTTCTGGTCGATGTCGAACGGCAGCGTCTCGGCCCAGGCGAGGACGCTCTGGAATCCGTCCTGCGCTTTGCTCGACAATTCATCGAACTGATCGCGGACGGCGTTGACGACGAGCCAGCCGATCCCACCGAGCACGACGACGAACGCGAGCAGCGTGAGGATCGTCGCGAAGACCGACGGGATGCCGCGGCGACGCAGCCAGGCCATGAGAGGCGCCGCCGCCGAGGCGACGATGAGGGCGAGGAGCACCGGGATGACCACGACGGTGAGCTGCAGCATCCCGAGGATGAGCGCCGTCGCGATCACGCCGACGATGATCACCTGCAGCGACCGGGTCGCGAGGGTGCCGAAGCCGTCGGACCACATGCTGCCGGGCTTGCCGGCTGAGGTCACCAGCAATGGCTTGTTCTCATCGGGTCGCACCGTGCGGGAGGAGGAGAAGAACAGGCCCATGCAGCGACCCTATCGACCGGCTGTCTCCGGTGAGGGCCCTTGACTCAGCTGAGGACGTCGGCCAGGTCGTACGCGGTCACGGTCTCGAGCTGATCGAACGTGCACGACCGGGCGTCGCGATCGGGTCGCCAGCGCTGGAACTGCACGGTGTGTCGGAAGCGGTCGCCCTCGAGCTGGTCGTAGGCCACTTCGAGCACCCGTTCGGGGCGCAGCCGCACGAAGGAGGTGTCCTTGGATGCCGCGAAGCGCGACCGGTCGGACTGGCCGGTGACCGCGTCACCGTCCTCGTCGCGGACGACCAGCGGTGCGAGCTCGTCGATCAGTTCGAGCCGGCGGGCGTTGCTCCACGCCGCCACGCCACCCACCTGATGCAGGTGCCCGTCGCCGTCATAGAGCCCGACGAGCAGCGAGCCCACTCCCTGACCGCTCTTGTGGATGCGGTAGCCCACAGCGACGACGTCGGCCGTGCGCGCGTGCTTGATCTTGAACATCGTGCGTTTGCCCGGCGTGTAGGGGAGGGCGAGCGGTTTTGCGACGACGCCGTCGAGTCCGGCGCCCTCGAACTCCGCGAGCCACCGCTCGGCGACGGTCGGGTCGTCCGTCGTGCGGGTGAGGTGGATCGGATGCGGCACCTCGCCCAGCAGGTCCTCGAGCTGCGCCCGCCGCTCGGCGAACGGCTCCTCGCGCAGGTCGCGCTCGCCGCGGGCGAGCAGGTCGAACGCGACGAACATGGCGGGGGTGGTCTCGCTCAGCATCGCGACCCGCGAGGCAGCGGGGTGGATGCGCTGCGACAGCTGCTCCCACTGCAGCCGCTGCGCGCCCGGCTCGCCGTCGGCGACGACGATCTCGCCGTCGAGCAGGCACGGCTCGGGCACGAGACGGGAGATCGCGTCGACGAGCTCGGGGAAGTAGCGGGTGAGCGGCTTCGAGCCGCGCGACCCGATCTCGACCTCGGACCCGTCCCAGCCGATGAGGGCGCGGAAGCCGTCCCATTTCGGTTCGTACAGCAGGCCGCCGGCGGTCTTTCCCGGATCGGGGATGCCGGGGACGGACTTCGCGAGCATCGGCGCGGGGATCTCGTACATGCGGCCCATCCTGCCCGCCCGGCCGCCGTGCCGGAACGGGGTTGCGGCGACGGGTCAGGCGAACGCGCTCACGCCGGTGATGTCGCGACCGAGCAGCAGTGCCTGCACCGACTCGGTGCCCTCGTACGTGTGGATCGCCTCGATGTCGGCCATGTGCTGCATGACCCCGTTCTCGAGCAGGATGCCGTTGCCGCCCAGCAGGTCGCGTGCCGTCGCGGCGACCCGCCGTGCGGCACGCGTGTTGTGGAACTTCGCGAGCGACGCCTGCGTGGGGCGCAGCGCGCCGGCGGTTTCGAGGTCGGCGAGGCGTCGGCAGTAGAGCTGCATCGCGGTGAGGTCCTCGAGCATGTGCGCGAGACGCTCCTGCACCATCTGGAACCGGGCGAGGGGCTTGCCGAACTGCACCCGCTGCTGCGCGTACTGCAGCGCCGTCTCGTAGCAGGCCGTCGCGTGGCCGAGCGCCGACCACGCGACGCCGGACCGCGTCGCGTACAGCACGGTCGAGGCATCCTTGAACGTCTTCGTGCCGGGGAGGACGGCGTCCGCGGGCACGCGCACGTCGTCGAAAGCGATGTGAGCCTGATGGATGCCGCGCAGCGACGCCTTGCCCGCGATCACGGTGCCGGTGTAGCCGGGCCGGTCCTGCTCCACGAGGAAGCAGCGCACGTTGCCGTGGTGCTCGTCGCCCTCGGCGTCGACCCGCGCCCACACGAAGGTGATGCCGCCCGAGGCGCCGTTGCCGATCCACTTCTTCGCGCCGCGGATGACCCACTCGTCGCCGTCGCGGCGGGCGACGGTCTCGAGCGACACCGAGTCGGAGCCGTGGTCGGGTTCGGTCAGGGCGAAGGCGGCGGGCACCTCGAAGCGGGCGATGGGAGTCAGCCAGCGCTCCTGCTGCTCGTCGCTGCCGAAGAGGGCGAGGGTGCGCAGCGCCAGCCCGCCCTGGACGGCGAGGACCGTGCCGAGGGATCCGTCGCCGCGCGAGATCTCCATGTTGACGAGCCCCGCGGCGAGGGGCGAGAACCGGGTGAGCCGCGGGTGGTCGATTCCGTCGTTCAGCAGGTCGAGCTCGCCGAAGCGCCGGGCGATGTCGAGCGGGTACTCGGCGGTGTCCCACGCGTCGCGCATCCGGTCGCCGACCTCGTCGACGAAGGCCCGCGTCCGCTGCCACACGTCCCGGTCGGCGGCCGGGATGTCGGCGAAGACGGCGTAGTAGTCGGTGTCGAGGGGGCCGAGCACGTCGTAACGGCCCGAGGCGCCGCCGGGCAGGGGAGTGGTCATCGCGCCAGGATACGCCGGGTTGGCATCCAGTTCCACCGAGAGTGGAACGGCGTATCAGGCTCTCGGTGTCACCGGAGGGAGCCGAGCCGACGTGCGACCTCGGCGGGCGGCATCCGTCGGGGGAACGTCGCGACGACGATGTCGTCCGCCGCCGGCGGCTCGGGGTCGGGGTGCACACCGAAGCGGCGGAGCAGCTCGTCGTAGGCGGACTCGAGGACGGCGGCGGGGACCCGCTTCGATCCGCGCAGCAGTCGACGCAGCACATGGTTGTGCACGGCGGTCACCGCCGCGGCGAAGGCCACGGCGTCGACGGGGTCGAGCCCGGGGACCGAGCGTCGCAGGTAGTCGTCGAAGAGTCGCTCGTAACGGAAGACGGTCACGATCTCGCGGTCGCGAAGCGACGGTACCTGACGGACGACGGCGTAGCGGCGCCGGGCGACCTCGGGGTCGGCGGCGAAGTGGCGGTACACCTGCACCGATGCCTCGCACACCGCCGCCCACGGGTTCTCGTGGGTCTCGGCGAGATACGTGCGGAGCATCTCGAGCAGGACCTCGTGGTCGGCGAAGACGACGTCGTCCTTGCCGCCGAACTGCCGGAAGAACGTCGATCGCGAGACGCCGGCCGACTGGGCGATCTGCTCGACCGAGGTCTGCTCGTAGCCGTGCTCGGCGAACAGCGCGAGCGCGGCGGCCACCACTGTGCTGCCCGTGGGACGGAGGTCGTCGGCCATGGAGGGAAGCCTAGTCCGGCGGCCGTCTGTCAAGGCCTGTGCCGTCGGCGACGCGACATCGTTGACTCGGCCCATGTCCTCCCTGTGGAAGCAGCACCCCTCCGAGTCCCCCGGCATCCCCTTCACCCCCGGCAGTCGCCACGAGGTGGTCGTCGTCGGTGCGGGACTCACGGGACTCGCGACCGCGTACGAGCTCGCGCGGTCCGGCGTCGACGTCGCCCTCGTCGAGCGCGGCGGCGTCGGCGAACTCGCGTCGGGGTCGAACACCGGCAAGGTGTCGCTGCTGCAGGGGACGACGCTCTCGTCGCTGCGGTCGGGGCACCCGGCATCCCTCGTCCGGGCCTACGCCGAAGCGAACCGCGACGGCTTCGCGTGGATGACGGACACCGCCGACCGTCTCGGCGTGCCGCTCACCTCACGCACCGCCTACACCTACGCCCAGGGCGACGAGGGCCGGCGCTCGGTCGTGAAGGAGTACGACGCCGCGCGCGAGGCGGGCCTCGCGGTGCGCCTCGTCGACGACGCCGAGCTCCGCGAGGCGGCCGTGCCGATGGTGGCCGCGGTCGCGCTCGACGACCAGCGCGCCGTCGATCCGATGCAGCTGCTCGCGGCGCTCGCCGACGCGTTCGTCGCCGCGGGCGGGACCCTCCATCTCGGCGTCCATGTGCGCGGGGTGAAGGTCTTCCCCGAGCCGCGGGTGGAGACCGACCGGGGGCCGCTCTTCGCCTCGCAGGTCGTGGTGGCCACCGGCATCCCGATCCTCGACCGCGGCCTCTACTGGGCGAAGGTGAGCGGGATGCGGTCGGCCTGCGTCTCGTTCACCCTCACCGCTCCGCTGCCCGACGGCATGTACCTCTCCGCCGACGAGCCGACCCGTTCGGTGCGCACGATCCTCCCCGGCGACGGACCCTCCGACGTCGCGCAGATCGTGGTCGGCGGAGCCGGCCACCCCGTCGGACGCACCGCGTCGGAGCGCGCGATGCTCGATGAGCTGTCGCAGTGGGCGCAGCAGACGCTGCCGGTGGGGGAGGAGACCCACCGGTGGTCGGCGCAGGACTACGTCTCGCACAACCGCATCCCGTTCATCGGCGCGATGCCGCGCTCGCTCGGCCGCGTCCGTTTCGCGACCGGCTATGCCAAGTGGGGGCTGACGAACGCGCCCGCGGCGGCGCTGCGCATCGTCAGCGAGCTGCGTGGCGAGAGCTGGCGTGACCGGCCGCGGTGGATGACGCAGATCGGCACGCGTCTGACGATGCCCGCCGACATCGCACAGGGCGCGGTCGAGAACGCGAAGGTCGGGCTCGCGGCGGCGAAGGGATGGGCCGCCGCCGAGGCCGAGGCCGTCCCGGTGCCGCAGCCGGCCGAGGGGGAGGGCGTGGTCGCGCAGCGCGGCGGCCGTCCCGTCGGGATCTCGACGACCGGGGGCGAGACCCGCGCGGTGAGCGCCGTGTGCCCGCATCTCGGCGGGGTCCTCGAGTGGAACGACCTCGAGTGCACGTGGGACTGTCCGCTGCACGCGTCGCGGTTCACGGCATCCGGGGAACGCATCGAAGGCCCCGCATCGCGAGGCCTCCGACGCGTGGACTGACTCAGCCGGCCGCGGCGATCACCCCGGTGATGATGAGGGTGACGAGGGTGGTCCACAGCACGATCGCGAGGCCCTGCCAGAAGAGCACGGTGCGCGTCGGCACACCGGTGCCTTTGAGGGCGGCCGCGGTGAACTGGGTGGGCAGGATGAGCGGGCCGAGCAGGCTCACCCCGGGTGTGCCGTAACGGTGGTACGCCTTCTGGAACTTCTCGGAGCGCGCCGACACGGGCTTCTCGGACGCTCCGGCACGGGTGGTGACGGCGGTGCGCACGCGGGCGGTGGCGAGCACGACGATGGCGACGCAGAGGAAGTTGCCCGCGGCGCCGGCGAGCGCGGCGACGACGGGGTGGATGCCGCCGATGATGCCGATCGCGGCTGCGCCCTCGCCCTCGATGAAGGGGACGGCGCCCGCCAGGGCCACGATGAGCGGCTGCACGAGGTCGGGCACCTGCGCGACGAGGTCCTGGAAACCGGCGACGAGGTCGGAGACGGGGTTCGACATGATGTCCTCTCGGATGCGGCGACCGGATCTCGTATCGCCGTGTTCCCATCCCACCGAGGATGCGGTGGCGGCGGCAGTGCTGCGGCGTCACCTCGCGCCGGGAGATCCGATGACCCGAGGGGTGACATTCGTCATGGTCGTACTGTGGCCGCGTGACCAGCCCCGACCCGACCCCGACGCGCACCGCCGTCTCCCTCGCCCGCGGGGTCACTGCGACCGGGTGGTACATCGCGTCCTCGATGGTGTTCTTCCTCATCGGTGCGCTGCTGGTGTGGGGTGTCATCGTCCTCGTCGCGCGCGGCGGCTGGCGCGACCCCGTCACGCTCGTGGGGTTCCTCGGCTTGTCGACCGTCGTCGTCGTGACGACGATCGCGCTGCTCGCCCGCTACCGCCGCGACGGCGACCTCGATGACACCGACCGTCCGTCCGGCGGTCGGCGCTTCCTGTCGCTGCCCGTCGTCGCCGGGGTGCTCGCATCAGTCGGCGTCGGCCTCGTGTCGGCCTCGGCGCTGCTGGGGGCGGCGCTCGTCGGCACGGTCCTCTGCCTCGTCCGGTGGGCCCCCGGCATCCGCTGGCGCGGTGTCGTGCTGCTCGAGGTCGCCCTCGCCGTCCTGTGGGTCGTCGAACTCAGTCGGGCGTCGGGGGGCAGCGACGCCTTCCTGCCCGCGTTCTTCGCGCTCAGCCTGCCCGCGATGCAGGCGCTCTCGCTCTGGTCGTGGGACGTCGTCCTCGAACTCGACCGCGCGCGGCGGACCGAGGCGCGGCTCGCCGCGATGCAGGAACGCCTGCGTCTGGCGGGCGAACTGCACGACCTGCAGGGGCACCACCTGCAGGTGATCGCGCTGCAGCTCGAACTCGCCGAGCGCATGATCGGACGCGACCCGGATGCCGCCGCGCACCGGATCGCGCTCGCGCGCGCGTCCGTCGACGAGGCGCGCGAGGGCACCCGGTCGCTCGCCGGCCGCTTCCGCGGGGTGCCGCTGCCCGACGAACTCGCCAACGCGGCGGACCTGCTGCGTGCGGCCGGTCTGGAGGTCACCCTCGACGTCGCCGCGGATGCGGCATCCGCTCCCGCCGACCTGCTGGGGCCGGTCGTCCGCGAATGCACGACCAACGTGCTCAAGCACGGCGGCGGCCGGTGGGCGCGGCTCGGTCTCGAGCGCGCGGGACAGTACTGGCGGCTGACCGCCGCGAACGACCCCGGGCCCGGCTCGACCATCGGCGCGGGCGCGGGGCTCGAGGGCATCGGCCACCGGGTCGGCGTCGTCGGGGGCGACGCCGTCACCCGCCGTGCGTCCGGGGGTGCTGCGCCGTGCGCTCGGCGCGGGGGTCGACGGCTTCGTGCCGAAGTCCCGGCCCGCAGGCGACGTCGCCGCCGTCATCCGCGAGGTCGCCGCCGGCCGCCGGTACGTCGACCCCGAGATCGCCGCCGACGCCCTCAGCGACGAACGCTCCCCGCTCACCGACCGCGAGCTCGACGTGCTGCGGGCCGGCGCCCGCGGCGAGACGATCGCCGACATCGCGGCATCCCTCCACCTCTCCGCCGGCACCGTCCGCAACCACGTGTCGTCGATCCTCGGCAAGCTCGGCCTCGCGACCCGCCAGCAGGCGGCGATCACGGCGCGCGAACGCGGCTGGATCTGACGGATGCCGCACGAAGAGCCCCTCGCGGGCGGCAACGCGAGCGGGGCCGTCGTCCGCATCGGCGACACGGTGCGCAAGCCGTGGACGGCGTCGACGCCGAGCGTCATCGCCTACGTGCAGGCGCTGCGAGCGGCGGGTGTCGACGCGCCCGAACAGCGCGGGCGGGACGATGCCGGGCGGCAGATCCTGGAGTACGTCCCCGGTGAGCTCGCGATCGGGCGCGGGCCGATGTCGGCGGGCGAGTTGCGGCGCGTGGGCGCGATGGTGCGGGCCATCCACGACGCGAGCGCCGCGTATGCGGTACCCGCCGACGCCGTCTGGGAGACCGCGATCCCGGCGCCCGGCGCCGAGCTCGTGTGCCACAACGACCTCGCCCCGTGGAACCTCGTCGTCGGCGAAGACCGGTGGGTCTTCATCGACTGGGATGCGGCCGCCCCCAGTACACGGCTGTGGGACCTCGCCTATGCCGCGCAGGCGTTCACGCTCAACGACACCTCGGTCGTCGCCGCGGAGGCGGCGCGCGGACTCGCCGCCTTCGTCGACGGTTACGGCGCCGAGGCTCGGCTCCGCCGCGAACTGCCCGAGGCGATGGCGCAGCGGACCGCCGCGATGTACGACCTCCTCGGGACATCGCACGAGGGCGGCACCGAGCCGTGGTCGTCGATGTTCGCGGACGGGCACGGCGCGCACTGGCGGAACGTGACGGCGTACGTCGAGCGGCACCGGCGGGTCTGGCGCGCCGCACTCGAGCGCTGAACGCGCCCCCGCCGAACGAGGGTGCTCCCGCGCGGGGCACTCAGGCGCGGGTAGTAGGCTTTTCGACCGGGCGATCTCTCGACATCGAGATAATTCGGCGCCCGTCACCCCCACCGTCGCCCAGCGAAGGATTGCAGTGGACCTTTACGAGTACCAGGCACGAGACCTGTTCGAGAAGTACGAGGTGCCGGTGCTCGCCGGCATCATCGCCGACACCCCTGAGGAGGCGAAGGCGGCTGCCGAGAAGATCGGCGGTGTCGTCGTCGTCAAGGCTCAGGTCAAGACCGGAGGTCGCGGCAAGGCCGGCGGCGTCAAGGTCGCCAAGACCCCCGACGAGGCCTACGCGGCAGCCGAGGCCATCCTCGGCCTCGACATCAAGGGCCACGTCGTCCAGCGCGTGATGGTCGCCCAGGGCGCCGACATCGCCGAGGAGTTCTACTTCTCGGTGCTGCTCGACCGCTCGAACCGCTCCTACCTGAGCCTCTGCTCGGTCGAGGGCGGCATGGAGATCGAGGAGCTCGCCGTTGAGCGCCCCGAGGCGCTCGCGCGCATCGAGGTCGACCCGCTGCAGGGCATCGACAAGGCCAAGGCCGTCGAGATCGCGAAGGCCGCGAACTTCCCTGAGGACCTCGTCGAGAAGGTCTCGGACGTGTTCGTGAAGCTCTACGACGTCTACAAGGGCGAGGGCGCGACGCTCGTCGAGGTCAACCCGCTCGTCCGCACCGGCGCCGGCGACATCGTCGCCCTCGACGGCAAGGTGTCGCTCGACGACAACGCCAGCGAGGTGCGCCACCCCGAGCACGAAGAGCTCGAGGACAAGGGCGCCGCCGACCCGCTCGAGGCGAAGGCGAAGGCATCCGGCCTCAACTACGTCAAGCTCGACGGTCAGGTCGGCATCATCGGCAACGGCGCGGGCCTGGTCATGTCGACCCTCGACGTCGTCGCTTACGCCGGCGAGAACCACGGCGGCGTCAAGCCCGCCAACTTCCTCGACATCGGCGGCGGCGCGAACGCGCAGGTCATGGCCTCGGGTCTCGACGTCATCCTCGGTGACGAGCAGGTCAAGAGCGTCTTCGTCAACGTCTTCGGCGGCATCACGTCGTGCGTCGCCGTCGCCGAGGGCATCGTGAAGGCCCTGGAGATCCTGGGCGACGCGGCCACCAAGCCGCTCGTCGTCCGCCTCGACGGCAACCAGGTCGAGGAGGGTCGTGCGATCCTCGCAGAGGCCAACCACCCGCTCGTCACGCTCGCCTCGGGTATGGACGAGGGCGCCGACAAGGCCGCCGAGCTGGCGAACGCCTGAGACGCGCCGAGACTACCGAGACACAGGGACAACAGACATGTCTATCTACCTCAACAAGGACTCCAAGGTCATCGTCCAGGGCATCACCGGCGGTGAGGGCACCAAGCACACCGCCCTCATGCTGAAGGCCGGGACGAACGTCGTCGGCGGCGTCAACGCCCGCAAGGCCGGCACGACCGTCACTCACGAGAAGCCGCACGAGGGCGAGGTCGACCTCCCCGTCTTCGGCTCGGTCGCCGAGGCCATCGAGAAGACCGGCGCGGACGTCTCCATCGCGTTCGTGCCGCCCGCCTTCACGAAGGATGCCATGATCGAGGCGATCGACGCCGAGATCCCGCTGCTCGTCGTCATCACCGAGGGTGTGCCCGTCGGCGACACCGCCGAGGCGTGGGCCTACGCGAAGAGCAAGGGCAACAAGACCCGCATCATCGGTCCGAACTGCCCCGGCATCATCACGCCCGGCGAGGCGCTCGTCGGCATCACGCCCGCGAACATCACCGGCAAGGGCCCCATCGGCCTCGTGTCGAAGTCGGGCACGCTGACATACCAGATGATGTTCGAGCTCCGTGACCTCGGCTTCTCGACGGCCATCGGCATCGGCGGCGACCCGGTCATCGGCACGACGCACATCGACGCCCTCGAGGCGTTCGAGGCCGACCCCGAGACCAAGGCCATCGTCATGATCGGCGAGATCGGCGGCGACGCCGAGGAGCGCGCGGCCGACTACATCAAGGCGCACGTGACGAAGCCCGTCGTGGGTTACGTCGCCGGCTTCACCGCTCCCGAGGGCAAGACCATGGGCCACGCCGGCGCCATCGTCTCGGGCTCGGCGGGCACCGCGCAGGCCAAGAAGGAGGCCCTCGAGGCCGCCGGCGTCAAGGTCGGGAAGACCCCGTCCGAGACCGCCGACCTGATGCGCGCCATCATCGAGGCGCTCTAAGCCACTCGAACGAAGGGGCGGATGCTGCGGCATCCGCCCCTTCGTCGTTCCCGGAATGCCCGTGAACGACCTCGACGTGGGGGCGGTCAGACCCCGAAGGCGGCTTCGATGGGGCCGCGGGCGAAGTACAGGACGAAGCCGGCCGCGACGATCCAGAGCAGCCAGTGGACCTGCTTCGCCTTGCCCGAGAACGTGTTGAGCACGACCCAGCTGATGAAGCCGGCGCCGATGCCGTTCGCGATCGAGTACGTGAGCGGCATGACCGTGGCGGTCAGGAACACGGGCAGCAGGACGTTGAAGTCCGACAGGTCGATGTTCTTGATCTGCGTGAGCATGAGCGCGCCGACGAGAACGAGCGCGGCGGCGGCGACGAAGCCGGGCACGAGGCCCGTCACGGGCGTGATGAACATCGCGAGCAAAAACAGCACGCCGGTGACGACGTTGGCGAGACCGGTGCGGGCTCCCTCGCCGATGCCCGAGCCGGACTCGACGAAGACCGTCGCGGAGGATGACGAGGTGCCACCGCCGACGACGGCGCCGACACCCTCGACGATGAGCGCCGACTTGATGCGCGGGAAGTTGCCGCGCTCGTCGGCGAGTCCCGCCTCGCGCGCGAGGCCGGTCATCGTGCCCATGGCGTCGAAGAAGTTCGTGAAGACGAGGGTGAACACGAACATGACGAGCGCGAGCACACCCACCCGTCCGAGGTCGAACCCGAAGTCGACGGCGCCCACGAGGCTGAGGTTCGGCGCGGCGACGATGCTACCGGAGAGGCCGAAGTCCGCGACCGGCGTGAAAATGTTCACGATCGCGGCGAGGATCGTGCCGGCGACGAGGGCGATGAGGATCGCGCCCTTCACGCGCAGCGCCATGAGGATGCCGCCGATCAGCAGGGTCGCAATGAACAGCAGGGTCGCGGGCGAGGTGATCGAGCCGCCGACGCCGAGCTCGAGCGGTGTCCCCTCGGCGGGGTTCACGAACCCGGCCTTCACGAAACCGATGAAGGCAATGAAGAGGCCGATGCCGACGGTGATCGCGAGTTTCAGCTGCACCGGCACCGCATCGAAGATGAGCTTCCGCAGGCCCGTCGCCGCGAGGAGCACGATGATCAGACCGTTGATGACGACGAGGGCCATCGCCTCGCCCCAGGACACCTGGCCGGCCACCGAGAAGGCCACGAACGCGTTGATGCCGAGGCCGGCAGCGAAGGCGAACGGGAGCCGCGTGACGAGACCGAACAGGATCGTCATGACACCGGCAGTGAGGGCGGTCGACGCGGCGAGGGCGGACGGATCAAGGGTGACGCCCTCAACATCGGGCGTCGACGAAAGGATGGCCGGGTTCAGGATGACGATGTAGGCCATCGTCACGAACGTGACGACGCCGCCGCGGATCTCGGTGCCGACGGTGGAGCCGCGGTGGCTGATCTCGAAGTAGCGGTCGAGGAACGACGCGGATGCCGGGGCTGCGGCCCCGCGGGACGAGCGGGATGTGGTGCTGTTCACCCTCCGAGGGTAGTGCGTCCTGGCGGGCCTCGCGGGGCGGGCGTATCCTCACCGCATGCACCGCATCTTCGGCACGCCGTTCGCCGCGGTCTACCCGCTCTACCTCGCGAAGGTGGAGCGCAAGGGGCGTACCAAGGCCGAGCTCGATGCGGTCGTGGAGTGGCTCACCGGCTTCGACGACGCCGCCCTCGCCCGGCAGATCGAGAGTGAGGCCACGTTCGAGCAGTTCTTCGCCGCCGCCGAGCTGAATCCCGCCGTGACGCGGATCACCGGGGTCGTCTGCGGGGTGCGCGTCGAGGAGATCGAGGACCCGTTGATGCGCCGCATCCGCTACCTCGACAAGCTCGTCGACGAACTCGCCCGGGGCAAGGCGCTCGAAAAGGTCCTGCGCGTCTGATGCGTCGGTCCGCGCCGGAGCGGGAGCCCGGCGGGAGGCCTGCGCGCGGGTAGGGTCGGTCTGTTGTGAATCGCCTGCTCGTCTCCCTCCTCGCCGCCGTCGACGCCCTCCTGGCCGTCGCGGTCGGTGTCGGTGTCGTGCTCGCGCCCGTGACCCTCGTCTGGATCTTCGGGATCGGCGGCGACGCGGACTGGGCGGCGTTATGGCCCGCGGCCGCGACGATCTGGCAGCTCGGCCACTTCGCGCCGGTCGCCGTCTCCCTGCCCGCCGAGCTCGTCGTCTCGGGCGGTCTGCCGTCGGGCGGTGCGCAGTTCACCCTGTCGCTCGCCCCCACCGCCCTCGCGGCGTTCACCGCGATCTCGGCGTGGCGCTCCGGCGCGCGCGCGGCGCGGGCGGGCGCGTGGGTGACGGGCGTGGCCGGCGGCACCGTCGCGGTCGCCGTCGTGTCCACCCTCATCGCCTTGTCCGGTCGCGCCTCGATCGCCGCGGTCGACCTGCTGCCCGCCGTCGTCGGCCCGACGCTCGTGTTCGCCGTTCCCGCCCTCGTCAGCGCCGTCATCCGCGCCTGGAACGACGGCGACGACGGCATCATCGATGCGCTCTCCGAGCGGCTCCCCGACGACGTGCAGGAAGCGGTGGATGCCGGTGCCCGCGGCGTCGCGATCTGCGTCGCCGGGATCGTGGCGGTCGGTGCCGTCGTCCTCGCCATCCTGTTCTTCGCCCGCGGCGGCGAGGTCATCGCGTTGACGCAGGCCGCGCAGGCCGATCTCCTCGGCGTCGTCGTGCTCGCCCTCGGCAGCATCCTCTACCTGCCCACCCTGGTGATGTGGTTCGCCGGCTTCGCGGTCGGCCCCGGCTTCGCCGTCGGCACCGGGACGGCCGTCTCCCCGGCGGGGACGAGCCTGGGTGTCGTCCCCGGCATCCCTGTCTTCGGCGTCATCCCCGACTCGACGTCGGGGTGGCTGCTGCTGCTCGGACTCGTGGTGGTCGGCTTCGGCGCGCTGGCCGGCGCCGCGACGCGCAGCGCCCTGCTGGTGGGACCGGGGGCGGATGCCGAGCCGCTCCGCCCGCGCCTGGTCGCCCTCGCCGTCCTCGTCGTCGGCACCGGGGCCGTGGTCGCCGTCCTCGCGTGGGCGGCGCAAGGGTCGATCGGCCCGGGCCGCCTCATCCACGTCGGGCCCGAGCCCTGGCTCGTCGCCCTCGTGGCGGCGGCCGAGGTGGCCGTCGGTGCCGCCGTCGTCCTCCTCTCACCGCGCGGTGAGGACACCGAGCAGCCCCTCGTGCGCGAGACGCCGGCGACGACCCCGACCGCCGAGTCCCGTCCGGCGCCGGCCGCCGCGGTCTCGCCCGATGAGTTCCCCACCACCCCGCTAGACTGAGCCGGTGCTCACGGTCGCCGTCCTCATCTCGGGCACGGGATCCAATCTGCGTGCCCTTCTCGACGCCGCGAGCGAGCCCGACTTCCCCGCGCGCATCATCGTGGTGGGGGCCGACCGGCAGGCCGACGGCTTCGCTCATGCGGAGGCGTACGGCATCCCGACCTTCATGGTCCCGTTCCAGGAGTTCGACAGTCGTGAGGCCTGGGGCGAGGAGCTCCTGGCGCACCTGGACGTCTGGGAGCCCGACCTCGTCGTGCTGAGCGGGCTCATGCGCCTGCTGCCCGCCGCCGTCGTGGCGGCGTGGGCGCCGCGCCTGATCAACACGCACCCGGCCTATCTGCCAGAGTTCCCCGGCGCTCACGGTGTGCGGGACGCGCTCGCCGCCGGTGTCACCGAGACCGGTGCGAGCGTCATCGTCGTCGACGACGGCGTCGACACCGGGCCGATCCTGGCGCAGGAGCGCGTGCCGGTGCTCCCCGACGACACCGAGCACACCCTTCACGAGCGCATCAAGCCGGTCGAGCGCCGGCTGCTCATCGACGTCGTGCGTCGCATCGCGACGGGCGAGCTCGACCTCACTTCCTGAACCGCACCCGAACGCCCCCGACCCGAGGAGTTCCCGCATGGCCGGACCGCAGATCGATCCCTCCCTCTACCGCGACCGCGACGTCGTGCCGGTGCGCCGGGCGCTCGTGTCGGTGAGCGACAAAACAGGGCTCCTCGAGCTCGCGCAGGCCCTCGCCGCCGCCGACGTCGAGATCGTCTCGACCGGCGGATCCGCCGCGCTGCTGCGCGAGAACGGCATCTCCGTGAAGGACGTGTCCGAGATCACCGGCTTCCCCGAGTCGCTCGGCGGACGCGTGAAGACGCTGCACCCGAGCGTGCACGCAGGCCTCCTCGCCGACCTGCGGCTGGAGGACCACGAGACCCAGCTGGGCGAACTCGGCATCCTTCCCTTCGAGCTCGTCGTCGTGAATCTGTACCCGTTCGTCGAGACCGTCGCCTCCGGGGCGGAGGGCGACGCGGTCGTCGAGCAGATCGACATCGGCGGACCGGCCATGGTGCGCGCCTCGGCCAAGAACTTCGCCAACGTCGCGATCGCGGTCTCGCCGGAGTCCTACCCGGCGATCATCGACGCGCTCGGGCAGGGCGGGACGACCCTCGCGCAGCGGCGGGAGCTCGCCGCCCGCGCCTTCGCGCACACCGCCGCCTACGACCGCGCCGTCGCGACCTGGTTCGCGGAGGAGACCCTCGAGGGCGAGGGCGACCTGCCGCAGCACCTCACGATCAAGGCGGAGCGTCTCGCGACGCTGCGTTACGGCGAGAACTCGCACCAGCGCGCGGCGATCTACACCCGTGTCGGCGGGCACGGCATCGCGCAGGCGACGCAGCTGCAGGGCAAGGAGATGTCCTACAACAACTACGTCGACGCCGATGCCGCGCTCCGCGCCGCGTTCGACCTGATCAAGCCGGCCGTCGCCATCATCAAGCACGCGAACCCGTGCGGCATCGCGATCGGCGCCCCGCAGGCGCTCGACCCGATCGCGTCGGCGCATCTGCGCGCCCACGAGTGCGACCCGGTCTCGGCCTTCGGCGGCGTCATCGCCGCCAACCGCACCGTGACGCTCAAGATGGCCGAGAACCTGCGCGACATCTTCACCGAGGTCATCGTCGCCCCCGACTTCGAGCCCGAGGCCCTCGAGGTCTTCAAGCTGAAGAAGAACCTGCGCGTCCTGCAGCTGCCCGCCGACTGGCGTCAGGAGCCCATGGACGTGCGCCTGGTCTCCGGCGGCCTCCTCCTGCAGGACGCCGACCGGTTCCCGAACGAGATCGAGTCGCTCGTCGACTCGTGGCAGCTCGTATCGGGCGAGCGCCCCGCCGACGACCAGCTCGAGAATCTGTCGTTCGCGTGGAAGAGCTGCCGCGCCGTGAAGTCCAACGCGATCGTCCTGGCGAAGAACTCCGCGACGGTCGGCATCGGCATGGGGCAGGTCAACCGCGTCGACTCGTGCCGCCTCGCCGTCGAGCGGGCGGGTGACCGTGCTGCGGGCTCGGTCGCGGCATCCGATGCGTTCTTCCCGTTCGCCGACGGACCGCAGGTGCTGCTGGATGCCGGGATCACGACGATCATCCAGCCGGGCGGGTCCGTGCGCGACCAGGAGGTCATCGACGCCGCCCAGGCCGCCGGGGTCACGATGTACTTCACCGGGGAGCGTCACTTCTTCCACTGAACAGGTGGCGGCGGATACTAGCGGGTCGGAGCCGGGGGAGTTCTCCCCATCGAAATCGGTCCCGTCGTTCGCCTAATGTCGTCGCGGGAGGTTCCGCCATGGGAATGATGCTGCCGAACGAGCTCATCTGGGTGATGGAGAAGCTCGGCTTCGACTGGCCTGACGTCGATGAGGACGAACTCCGCCGCGGCGGCCAGATCATCGAGGTGTTCCGCACGGAGCTCGAGGGCAAGCTGCAGGCGATGGACCGCAAGGTCAACACCGAGCTCGCCGTGGCGCTGCGCGGCCAGGCGGGCCCGGCGTACGTCGGGGCCTGGAACGCGAACCGCGCCCAGAACCTGCAGAAGCTGCTCGACATCCTCGGGCCCGTGCCGACCGGGGTGGACATCGCCGCCGGTGCCGTCACCGCGCTCAAGATCAAGGTCATCGCCGACGTCACCTCGACGATGATCGCGCTCGTCGCGATGCTGACGAACCCGATCACCGCCGCCGGGGCCGGCCCGATGCTCATCATCAAGAAGAAGCTGCTCAACGCTGCCGTCGACATGGCTGTCGAGCAGGTGCTGAACCAGGTCCTCCCCATGGTCATCGAACCGCTCGCGAACGAGCTGCCCGGTGTCATCATGGCCGCCCTCGACTCGCCCATCGTCGAGGCTGTCGCGGGCGACCCCGACGAGTTCTACGCCGACCTGCAGGCTCTCGAGCAGGCGCAGGGCGAGATGGAACAGCACGCCGCTGACGTCGAAACCCTCACGGAGAGGCTCATGTCCGACCTCGCCGGCCTGAACATCGGGGGCGACTGACCATGCGGGACGCCGTGGTCGCCGACGACGACCTGAGCGCCGCCATTATCGCTCTGCTGGGGTGGGGGACGTCATCGCACCCTCGCTCTCGCGTGCAGGAGACCCCGGGCGGGGCCTCGCCCCTCGAGGAGCGCGCCCAGGCGGCAGTGACCGAGTGTCTCGCCATCGCGCCCGATTGGACCCGCGACGATCTCCCCACGGCGGGTCGCAGAGCGCGGGCGGAGCTGGCGGCGCGGCATCCGGAACTCTCGTCGGGCGCCCTGGATGCGCTGGCCTGGGCCTACACGTACAACTGGCGATGAAAGGGAGTGAGGTGAGTCATGAGGATCGGTAGCGAGGTCGTTCGACCCATGATGAATTCGCTCGAGGGGATGCCTGTCCACGTCCGTCAACTCGCGCAGATGTTCCGCAAGCACGGGCAGAAGCAGAATCAGAGCACGAACCGGGTGACGGACCTCGACGCGACAGACGTGCCCCAGCCCCTCCGCGACGGCTGGAAGAAGGACTCCTGGCACACGCCGGACCGCGTCGTCGGATCGGGGAAGCCGAATCGGCCCTACCCGGCGGAATACCTCGACGCCGACTACATCCAGCAGCACCTGCAGCGGTTCGAAGGTGGCGCGACTCGGTTCTACCGCAGCGAGAGCCTGGACCGTTACGGGCCCGGCAATCAGGGCACGACGTTCGTGTTTCCGACCTCCGAGATCGACAACATCATCCAGCAGGCCGACGGTGACCCGAAGAAGCTCGGCGTCATGCTCGGCTTGGGGGAGAACTTCTTCGTCGATGCCAACGGCAACGCCGTCGACATCACGCGGGCCGACTTCAGCTACGAGGAGATCGTCAACGGGAACCTCCGGATGCCGCGGGGTAACGAAGCCGGCGCGAACGAGGCGTGGATCCCCGGCGGCTATCTGCCCGAAGGGATCCCCGAGGCCGTGCTGAACACGCATCCCGATGCCGGTCGCGGTGACCCGTCGGCCGGCGGGACGTGGGGCTCGTACACGCCCTTCCGACTGTGACCCTCGGCGACGCGGGCGCGGTCCGATACCCGGAGCGATTCGAGATCCACCGGCTCGAGGCCCTCGGCGAGAACCCGTATCTGACCGACGACGATGCCCGCCGCCGGTACGAGGACGGCAAGGGACTGAGCGTGGTCGCGGCGTCGACCCCGCCGACGTGGTTCCTCGATGTGTCTGTACGCCGCCACCGGTTCTCGGTCACGTTCTACGCACCGACGAAGACGCCGATCCGCCGGGTCGGGTGGGAGGAGACCGACGGGCGCCTGCTGCGTCGGAGTGCGGTCGATCTGTTCTATCCCGAGGGCGATCCGGGGCGGCGCGTACCGTACTCCCAGTTGCTGCGAGTCGAGCACCGCTGGTACGCGGACGGCGTCGTCCACATCGAGCGCTCCTCTCCGATCGATGAGGACCTCGTCACCGAGATCAGCGCGCCGCAGGAACTGCGGTGGCTCGACGTCCCGGCCTTCGGCGACTGGGGGCCGGTCACCGCGGCATCCGCTCCGCCCGAGTTCGCCCGGTTCGACCTGGATGCGATCGACGCGGCCGAGGCGTACGCGCGTGCGGAGATCGCCGCCGGTGGTTCCGCCTCCGAGCAAGGCGGCTGGATTCTGCCGGCATCCGATACCACCGTCCTCGACGCGGTCACAGCGCTCACCCGTTTCGAGCCGGTGCCCTCGGCGGTGCCGGTGATCGAGCGGGACGCGGCCAGGATCGTGCCGGTGATGCTGCAGGGCACCGCGCCGCGCGCATCCGGGCGGGATGCCGCGGAGGAGCGTCGACGCGTCGACGATCGTGCGGCGGGGCTCGCCGGCGCCTTCGAGTACGCCGCCGGGCGACCGATCGATCTGCCGCTCGACGGACGCGGCGACGGACCGGTGGCCGCCTACGCGGCGGCGCTGCGCGCAGTCGGCGTTCGGGACGCGCGATGGTGGGTCCTGAACGAGACCGGCGTCGTCCTCGTCCGTTCCGGAGATCCGGAGGCGGGCGATCTGGCGCTCGCGGTGCACCTCGTGCCGGCGCGCTGGGTGTCGGGGCGCAGTGCGACGACGTCCGGGCGTGCACCCGCAGACCTGCGGTGGTCGAGGGCGGACGTTGAACCATGGACGGCGTGAATGCAAGACCTGGGTCGCCGGCGATCGTCGTGGCTACCCTGACCGGAGAGGGGGATCATGGGCATCGGTGAGGTCATCAGACCGTTGAAGAACTCGCTGGACGGCGTTCCCGTCCACGTGCGTCAACTCGCGGACATGTTCCGTAAGCACAGTCAGCGCCAGGACCTGAACCGCTCGCAGGTCGATGCGCTCGACAACGTGAGCGGTGCGTGGCGCACCGACACGCACTGGACGCCGGACGCCGTCGTGAGCTGGAAGGGCGACGCGCCCGACCCCGGCGACTATCTCGACGCCGACTACATCTCCCAGCACCTGGCGCGTTTCGACGACGGTGCCAGCAGGATCTACTTCTCCGACACGCTGCACACGTACGGCCCCGGGCAACGGGACGGCTCGACCTTCGTCTTCCCGACGTCCGAGCTCGACGAGATCATCCGCAACGCCGACGGCGACGTGAACATCATCGCCGATCAGCTCGGCATGGAGCGCAGCTGGTTCTTCGACGACAACGGCAATCCGCTGCCCCTCGAAGTGCGCCATTTCAACGCCTCTGAGTTGACGAACCTCCGGATGCCGTCCGGCAACGAGGCGGGCGCGAACGAGCACTGGATCCCCGGCGGGTATCTGCCCACCGGCATCCCTGAAGCGGTCATCGACATTCCCTCCTCGGCGACGGGCGTGGGGCGCGACCTCGACGGCGACTACAACCCGGGCTTGTGGCCGGGCAGGGCGCAGAGGTTGGACCTGAACTCATGACTCAGCCCGACGCCACCGTGTCGGGAGAGCCCTGGCTCACGGGTCACGTGATCGACGCGGCCGTCGTCCGCTCGGACGACGGCGAGGGCGCCCTCGTCAGAGGCGGCCGCATCGTGGACGAGATCGAAGCGCGGCTCGTCGACGAGCCTGACGGCGAGCTGATCCCGGGGACGCCGCTCCTCCGCCGCGGCGACGTGTCGATCGTGCCGCTCTCGTGGGAGCCCCCGGCGAGCGACGAGATCCGCGCGGCCGTGCGCGAGCGCGCCAGCGAACTGTGGCGGAGCATCCGCAGCGCTTGCGAGTACCGTCACGGCGCCGCCCTGGCCGTGGAGCAGGGCGACGCGCCCTCCAACGCGTATGTGCGGGCGTTGGAGCGCCACGGGGTCCGCCGCGCCGACTGGTGGGGCTCCGGCGACAGGGCGATCGTCCTCGTCGTGCACGGCGAGCCGCTCCCGGCGCCCGCGTCGGCCAGTGCCGTCCACATCGTGCCCCTCGGATGGCTGTCGACGACTCGGCCGACGCGCAGGATCCCGCCCGTGGACCTGACGTGGTCGCCGGCGACGGACCGGTGAGGGACCGAGGACTTAGTCTGTGAGAACGCTGATGAGAGGGCTGAACCGATGAGTGCGATCGCGACGGATGTGACCGTGCGTATCTATGGTGCGAGCGAGCTGGGAGTGCTCGCGCAGACGGCTCCGGGGCCCGCGCACCCGCGGGTCGAGTACGTCGGCGGTGAGGTCTTCGTCGGGCTCGATCACCGTGATCGGGGCTCCGCCGTCACGCAGGGGGAGACGGAGGGGGCGGATGCCGGGTTCCGGGACGCCCTGCGCGCTGCGGTATCGCTCGTCGGTGAGCCCCCCTCCGCGGTGGAGGGGACGGTGGTCATCGAGGACGAGGCGCTCGGCGCTGCGGTGCTGCTCGACCCGTCGCGGGTGGCGGGGCTCGAGCTCTCCGGCGACCCGGTGGTGTTCCCGTACGCCCGTGATCGAGTGGTCATCGTGGGTGCGGAGGATCAGGCCGCCATCGCGCGGACGCTGGACGTCGCGGAGGAGCTGTTCGACGCGGACCGGCCCCTGGTGAGCGCGCACCCGATGGTGCGGGCCGACGAGGGGTGGGCGCCGTTCCCGTGGCGGGAGCGAGTGCCGGAGCTGGCGATGCGGTTCGAGCGCGTGCTGCGGTTGTTCTCGGTGCGCGCGTACGACGTGCAGACCGTCGCACTCCTGCGCCCCGACGTGCACATCGCGCCCGCGAAGATCCGGGTGCTGGAGTCGGGAGTGACGACGACGTTCGCGACGTGGCCGCGGGGCACCGCGACGCTCCTGCCGGTGGTCGACAACGTCATCATCGCCGACCCGTCGGGGACCCTCAGCGTCGCGACGCTGACCCAGTTCCTCGACGCCGCCGGTGACGCGGTCGTGCGCACCGGGCTCTCACCCGCGCGCTACTTCGTGCCCGGCGATCAGCCCGCAGCACCGACGGCATGATCTGGGAGATCGATCAGCCGGAGGACCGGCCGGACGGCGTCGACGCGATGGGTCGGCCCGACCCCGCGTACGCGGCCGCCCTGGGCCTCGTCCGTGCACCGTTCGGTCGTCGATCCCTCGCCTTCCTCCTCGACATCCTCATCTGGGCCTTCCTGCAGCTGCCGCTGTGGCTCGGGGCCGTCCCGCTGCTCCTGAAGCTCGCGACCGGGGCGATCTCGCCCTATGGACTCGTCAACCACCCCGGCTTCGTGCTGGCCACCGTGATGGCGAGCATCACCGTGGCGCTCTCGCTCGCCTTCCTCATCGTGCAGTGGGTCCTGCAGGCGCGGCGCGGACTGACGATCGGCAAGGGGTTCACGGGGCTCCGGAGCATCAGCGTCCGCACGCTCGAGAAGCCCGGCGCCGGAGCCGTCCTGCTCCGTGCGCTCATCGTCGGCCTCGCCGGCGTCATCCCGGTCATCGGCACCGCGGTCATCCTCGCTTCACCCACCTTCGACCCGCAGGAGCGGGGCCGCGGGCTGCACGACCGTGCCGCGCGGATGTGGTTGGTCGACATCCGCCGCGGCCTGAACCCGTATGACGAGAAGCGGATGCGGATCGCCCGGAAGACCGTCAAGGCGGAGCCTGTCCCCGAACGCCCGGAGCGCCCGTCGCTCGCCACTCCCACCCGGCCCGGCGCGCGTCCGGACTACCGTCCCGGCAACCGCATCAGCGCGGGGGTCCTCGGCGTGAACCGCGGATCCGACGGCCGCCCTGCGGCGACGGAGGATGCCGCGGCGTCGGCCGCTCCCGGGGTCATCGACGCCGCCCCCGGCCTCGCGACCCCCCGCGTCGGGCCCGCACCG
>NZ_JAMXSA010000016.1:0-52846 GCF_024124465.1 Microbacterium sp. CnD16-F | reverse complement strand
CGATGGCCTCGAGCGAAGCGGCCGTCCGCGACGGACGCGCGGCGCTCGACGCGGCATCCTCCCGCTCGGATCACGCGACGCTGCCCGGCGCCGCCCTCCGCAGCGACGACGCCGTGCTGCGTCCGGAGTGCCCGTCCGCGCACCTCAGCGACGACGAGGGACTCTGCACCCCGCCGGACGGCCGCCCCGCACCGCCCGCCTCCGTCCGCGTCGCCGGAGCGCGCGTGACCCTCGTCGGCGACTCGGTGATGCTCGCGTCCGCCGGCGGCCTCCTCGACCGGATGCCGGGCGCCCAGGTCGACGCGAAGGTGTCCCGCTCGATGGGGGCCGGCGTCGCGATCGTCGACCGCCTCGCCGCCCGCGCACAGCTGCGCGACTACGTCGTCGTGGGTCTCGGCACGAACGGACCGGTGGACCCCGACGACCTCGCGCGCCTGAAGAAGGATGTCGGCCCTCACCGCACGCTCGTGCTCGTGACCGCCCACGCGCCCCGCGACTGGATCCCGGGCGTCAACGAGGAGCTCGAGTCCTTCGCGCAGCACACCCCCGGGGTCGCGATCGCGGACTGGTCGGCGGCGATCAGCGGTCATGAAGACCTGCTGGCGGGCGACGGCATCCACCCCGGCGCCCGCGGCGGACAGCGCTACGCCGACGCCGTGGCCGACGCGATCGACGGTGTCGAGAACAGCCGCGCGCAGCTGCGCTACCGCGTCGAGCTCGCCCAGTGGGCCGTCGCCCAGACCTTCGACGCCGCGCGCTGACCCTCTCAGGACCGCTCCCCCGCCCACACGCCCGCCGAGCCGCCGCCCGCCGAGCGACGCCGCCTCTGCGTCCACATCATGTGCTCCGGACGAGGGCACACGTTCTGGACCGTGCACAGCGTGTGATGTCGTTGCGAGCACATGATGTGGCCGGGGAGGCGGCGGCCCCAAGCCCCCGCGCGGGTACGAGAAAGGGCCCGCCCCGAAACGGGGGCGGGCCCTCGGATTCCCTCCGGGGAGGGAGCCTTACTTGGCCTCGTCGGCCTTCTCGTCGTCGGACGCGACGGCGTCCTCGGCGGTGGCTTCGGCAGCAGCGCCCTCCTCGGGCGACTCGGCACCGGCGTCGGCGGCGTCCTCAGCGGGCGTCTCGACCTCGGTCTCCTCGGCAGCGGGCTCCTCGGCAGCCGGCGCAGCGGCGGCCGGAGCAGCCTTCTTCGACGACTTCGCCTTCGGGGTGACGGGCTCGAGGACGAGCTCGATCACGGCCATGGGCGCGTTGTCGCCCTTCCGGTTGCCGACCTTCGTGATGCGGGTGTAGCCGCCCTCACGCTCGGCGACCAGCGGCGCGATCTCGGCGAAGAGCTCGTGCACGACGGACTTGTCGCCGATGACCGACAGGACGCGACGGCGAGCGTGCAGGTCGCCGCGCTTGGCGAACGTCACCAGGCGCTCGGCGAACGGACGCAGGCGCTTGGCCTTGGTCTCGGTCGTGGTGATCGACTTGTGCGTGAACAGCGCGGCAGCGAGGTTCGCAAGCAGAAGACGCTCGTGGGCGGGGCCGCCACCGAGGCGGGCACCCTTCGTGGGCTTGGGCATGTCAATTACTCCTGGAAAGAAATTCAGTCAGTGGACCGGGACGAACCGGAGTCCGCTCAGACGGTCTCGTCGTCGTAGCCGCCGTAGAAGTGCGCACCGTCGAACCCGGGGACCGAGTCCTTCAGCGACAGGCCGAGCGAGACGAGCTTGTCCTTGACCTCGTCGACCGACTTCTGACCGAAGTTGCGGATGTTCATGAGCTGCGTCTCCGAGAGGGCGACGAGCTCGGACACCGTGTTGATGCCCTCGCGCTTGAGGCAGTTGTACGAGCGGACCGACAGGTCGAGGTCCTCGATCGGCATCGAGAGCTCGTTGGTCAGGACCTCGGCGACCGGCGCGGGGCCGATCTCGATGCCCTCGGCCTCGACGTTCAGCTCGCGGGCGAGACCGAACAGCTCGACCAGCGTGCGACCGGCCGACGCGACGGCGTCGCGGGGGCTGATCGACGACTTGGTCTCGACGTCCAGGACGAGCTTGTCGAAGTCGGTGCGCTCACCGGCACGGGTGGCGTCGACGCGGTAGCTGACCTTGAGGACGGGCGAGTAGATCGAGTCGATCGGGATCTGACCGGCCTCGGCGTACTCGTTGCGGTTCTGCGTGGCCGAAACGTAGCCGCGGCCGCGCTCGATCGTCAGCTCGAGCTCGAACTTCGCCGAGTCGTTGAGCGTCGCGATGACCAGGTCGGGGTTGTGGACCTCGACACCCGCCGGAGCGGAGATGTCGGCGGCCGTGACCTCGCCGGCGCCCGTCTTGCGCAGGTACGCGGTGATGGGCTCGTCGCGCTCGCTGGAGACCACCAGCTGCTTGATGTTGAGGATGATCTCGGTGACATCCTCCTTGACACCCGGGACGGTGCTGAACTCGTGCAGCACGCCGTCGATGCGGATGCTGGTGACCGCGGCACCCGGGATCGACGACAGCAGGCTGCGACGCAGCGCGTTGCCGATCGTGTAGCCGAAGCCCGGCTCGAGGGGCTCGATGACGAATCGGCTGCGGAAGTCGCCGACCTTCTCCTCGGTCAGAGTGGGACGCTGTGCAATGAGCACTATGTGTTCCTTTCAGTCACGTGACCGCTATATGACACGTGCAGTTGGTGAAGTGTTGAGTTGTGACCGGGATGCCGGGGCGCGACGCACGTCGCACCCCCGGCATCCGTCGAGGATCAGACGCGGCGGCGCTTCGGGGGGCGGCAGCCGTTGTGGGCCTGAGGCGTGACGTCCTGGATCGAACCGACCTCGAGGCCGGCGGCGGTCAGCGAACGGATCGCGGTCTCGCGGCCCGAGCCGGGCCCCTTGACGAAGACGTCGACCTTCTTGACGCCGTGCTCCTGCGCCTGACGCGCAGCGGACTCGGCGGCCATGCCGGCGGCGTACGGGGTCGACTTGCGCGAGCCCTTGAAGCCGACGCCACCCGAGGAGGCCCAGCTGATGACCGCACCCGAGGGGTCGGTGATCGAAACGATCGTGTTGTTGAACGTCGACTTGATGTGGGCCTGGCCCAGCGCGATGTTCTTCTTCTCCTTGCGGCGCGGCTTGCGCGCAGCGGACTTGGCCTGTGCCATGTGAGTGTTCTCCTAAACCTGTGGCGGCCGCGCTTTAGCGCGCCTTCTTCTTGCCGGCGACGGTGCGCTTGGGACCCTTGCGGGTACGCGCGTTGGTCTTCGTGCGCTGGCCGCGCACGGGCAGGCCGCGACGGTGGCGGATACCCTCGTACGAGCCGATCTCGACCTTGCGGCGGATGTCTGCGGCGACCTCGCGGCGCAGGTCACCCTCCACCTTGTAGGTGCCTTCGATGTGGTCGCGGAGGGCGACCAGCTGCTCGTCGGTGAGGTCCTTGACGCGGATCGACTCGTCGATGCCGGTCGAGCTGAGGATCTCGACGGAGCGGGTACGGCCGATGCCGTAGATGTAGGTGAGGGCGATCACCACGCGCTTGTCGCGCGGGATGTCAACGCCGGCAAGACGTGCCATGCGATGTCTCCTAGGAGTAAGTGGAGGTGTGGAGCAGGATCGGTGCCCGGGCCTCCGACCCGAGGTGTCCCCCGCAGAGCGGGTTCTGATCCTGCCGAGATGTGTTCAGTTGTGAGCCTGCGAGGCCGCGCCGGGGCGCGGCATCCCATCAGCCCTGGCGCTGCTTGTGACGCGGGTTCGACTTGCAGATGACCATGACGCGACCGTGGCGGCGGATGACCTTGCAGTGGTCGCAGATGGGCTTGACGGAGGGGTTGACCTTCATGATTTTCCTGATTCGCTGTCTTCGCCGACGCACACGGGTGTGCGGGGCGTTACTTCTCGACCGGTCTCAGCGGTAGCGGTAGACGATGCGACCGCGCGTGAGGTCGTAAGGCGAGAGCTCCACGACGACACGGTCTTCGGGGATGATGCGGATGTAGTTCTGCCGCATCTTTCCGGAGATCGTGGCCAGGACCTTGTGACCGTTGCTCAGCTCGACGCGGAACATCGCGTTCGGCAGAGCCTCGGAGATCACACCCTCGATCTCGATGACACCGTCTTTCTTCGCCATACGCTCGCTTACAGTTGGCAGACCGGTCGGTCTGCGGTGAGTGGGGATTGTGGTGACACGCCGAAACAGGCGCAACGCACCAAAGATTTAGTGTACGTGATATCGGAGCGACCCGCCACTCGGCGTGTCGCCTCCGCGCGCTCAGCCCGCGATTGTTCTTCGCCGAGTCACCATCCACGTGCCGACTCACCATCCGATGGCGCGCATCTCGCTGGTGATTCGACGCACCGATGGTGATTCGACGCGCCCATGGCTTCCTGCACAGCCCGATGGATGCCGCGGACGTCCCCCGACGGCTGTTCCGCATCGCGACATCGCGACGCTGAGCCACGGAGATCTCCGAAAGCTGGCGCGGGGCACGTTCGTCGCATCGGAGACGTGGGATGCGGCGTGGCCCGCCGAACGCCATCTCCTGCAGGTGGCGGCCTATGAGCAGCGCCGGCGCGGCGGCGTCGTCTACTCCCACCTGACCGCTGCGCTGCTGCACGGACTGCCTCTCTGGGGCGCCCCGCCGACGCATGTGCACGTCTCCGGCACGCAGCACAACGGGGCGGTCTCGCGAGGGACACCGTATGTGTCCCGCCATCGATGCGCCGTACCCGACGTCGACGTGGTCTCATCGGGTGGCCTCGTCCTCACCGCGCCCGCACGCACCGTCGCCGACGTGCTGCGGACGACGCCCCGCGACACCGCGATCGCGATAGCGGATGCCGCGCTCCGCGCGGTCGCGTGGGACGCACGGCAGCGACTCTACGACGCCGATGCAGCCGAATATCTCCGCGCCGAGATCGCGCGACGGTTGACCACTGGCGCTCGCGGGGTACGTCAGGCGCGCGAACTCCTGGAGCTCGCCGACGGGCGCTCGGAGTCCGCGGGAGAAAGTGTGAGCCGCTTGCGCCTGCACGACCTGGGATTCCGGCGGATCAGGCTTCAGGTGTCGGTGGGGCCCTACTTCGTCGACTTCGGCCTCGATGACGCCGCGGGGTGGGGCGAGTACGACGGCGAGGTGAAGTACCGCGACGTCGCCATGCGGCACGGGCGGGCCCTGGAGGATGTCCTGCGAGCGGAGAAGGAGCGGGAGGACTGGATCCGCGGGCTGACCGGGCGTCGCGTCATCCGCTGGACGACCGCCGACATCCGCTCCCCCGGCGGTCTGCGCTCGAAGCTCTACCGGTTCGGCGTGTTCCCCACCCCGAATCACCGCCGAAACGCCGAATCACCACCCGACGGCGCGCATTCGGATGGTGACGGGGCAACCGAGTGGTGACTCGGCGAGTGAGCGCCGCTCGGTGATCTCGGAGGCGACCCGCCACTCGGCGAGTGAGCGCCGCTTCGAGATCAGCGAGCGGACAGTCGCGAGAGGATGTCGGCCTGCGGGTCGTACGTGACCGGGACGACCTCGTCGTTCACGACGAGCGTCGGGGTCCCGGTGGCGCCTTCCGGCAACTCCTGCGACTGGGCGAAGCTCTTGTACTCGTGGTCCTTGATCGACTTCTCGAGCTCGGCGGTCACGTTCACGCCGGCATCCTTCGCGATCTGGATGAGCTCGTCGTCGGTCAGGCCGGGCGTCTGCTCCTGGGGCCGCTCGTCCCACAGCGCACGGAAGAAGGCGTAGGCGTTGTCGGGGTCGGCTTCGGCGACGGCGTACATGGCGGATGCCGCACGGCTCGAGTACTCGGTGCCCTGGGAGAGCCGGTCGAGGATCGTGACCGGGTGCACCTCGAGGGTGATGCTGCCGTCGTCGACGAGGCCCGAGATCGTCTTGCCCTCCGTCTCCTCGAACTGGCCGCAGTACGGGCACATGAAGTCCACGTAGGTGGCGACGGTGTCGGGCCCGTCGCCGAAGGTGATCGCACCGGTCTCGCGGTTGATGCCGCTGGCCTGCGGGACGGGTCCGGGGCCCGACGCCTGCGAGTTCAGCACAGCGACAACGGCGACGACACCCACCAGGACCGCCACCACCGCGACGCTGATCCAGATCGCGAACCAGTTGGTCTTACCCGTGGCCGTCGCCATGTGCGTGTCCTCCTCAGGAGATGGGGGTCGGGGTGATGCCGAAGGCCGCGAGTCCCGCGGCGCCGCCGTCGGGGGCCGTCAGCACCCAGATACCTCCCTCGTGCACCGCGACGCTATGTTCCCAATGGGAGCCGTCCTGGCCGTCGACCGTGCTGACGGTCCAGTCGTCGTCCTCGACGAGGGTCGCCTCGTCCCCCGCGACGATCATGGGCTCGATCGCGACGCACAGCCCCGGCCGCACCTCGGGTCCGAGGTCGGCGACGCGGTAGTTGAAGACCGTCGGGCCCTCGTGCATCTTGCGGCCGATCCCGTGTCCGACGTAATCGCGGAGGATGCCGTAGCCCTCCCCCGACCCCTCGACGTAGGACTGCACGGCGTCGCCGATCTCGCCGACGCGCGAGGCCGAGGCGAGCGCGGCGATGCCGGCCCACAGCGAGCCCTCGGTCACGTCCGACAGCCGCTGACGACGTTCGACGAGCTCGGGACGGTCCGGGTCGGGCACGACGATCGTGATCGCCGAGTCCCCGTTCCACCCCTCGAACTGCGCGCCGCAGTCGATCGAGACGATGTCGCCCGGCTGCAGGACCCGATCACCCGGGATGCCGTGGACGACCTCCTGGTTGACCGAGATGCACGTCGTGTGGTGGTAGCCGCGCACCAGCTGGAAGTTCGATTCCGCCCCGCGGGCGAGGATCGTGCGCTCGGCGATGGCATCGAGCTCCGCGGTCGTCACACCCGCGCCAACCGCCGGACGCACGGCATCCAATGCCGCCGCGGTGATGAGACCCGGTTCGACCATCGCGCGCAGCTGCGCGGGCGTCTTGTAGATGGAGCGGCGGAAGACCATCAGGCGGTGATGCCGCGTGCCGCGAGGGCCGCCGTGATGCGCTCGGTGATCTCGTCGAGCGACCCGACGCCGTCGATCTCGTCGACGATGCCGCGCTCGCGGTACACGTCGAGGATCGGCGCCGTCTCGGACTCGTAGATCGACAGGCGCTTCGCGATCGACTCCTCGTTGTCGTCGGCGCGGCCCTGCTCGGCCGCGCGACGCGAGAGGCGGGCGATCGACTCGTCGCGCGGCACCGAGAGCTCGATGACCGCGGTGAGCGGTTCGCCCCGCTGCTCGAGGAAGCCGTCGAGGTGGCCGACCTGGGTCAGGTTGCGCGGGTAGCCGTCGAGCAGGAAGCCGTGCGCGGCATCCTGCTGCGACAGTCGGTCGCGGACGATCTCGCTCGTCAGCTCGTCGGGGACGAGGTCGCCGGCGTCGATGATCGCCTTCACCTTGAGCCCGAGGTCGGTGCCGTCCTTGACGTTCGCGCGGAAGACATCGCCGGTCGAGACGGTGGGGATGCCGAGCCGTTCGGCGATGCGGGCTCCCTGCGTCCCCTTGCCCGAGCCCTGCGGGCCGATGATCAGGAGGCGGGCGGGATTCTGCGTCATCGGAGGAGTCCTTCGTAGTGGCGCTGCTGGAGCTGGGCGTCGATCTGCTTCACCGTCTCGAGACCGACACCGACGATGATGAGGATCGACGCGCCACCGAACGGGAAGTTCTGGTTGGCGCCCACCGTCGCGAGGGCCAGGAGCGGGAGCAGGGCGATGAGGCCCAGGTAGATGGAACCCGGCAGGGTGATGCGGGTGAGAACGTAGTCGAGGTACTCCGCCGTGGGACGTCCCGCACGGATGCCGGGGATGAACCCGCCGTACTTCTTCATGTTGTCGGCGACCTCGACCGGGTTGAACGTGATCGCGACGTAGAAGTAGGTGAAGCCGATGATGAGCAGGAAGTACACCGCCATGTAGAGCGGGTGGTCGCCGTTGACGAAGTTCGCCTGGATCCACGACACCCAGCCCGGCACGCTGCCGTCGGCGGCGGGGTTCGCGTTGAACTGCGCGATGAGGGCCGGGATGTACAGCAGCGACGAGGCGAAGATGACGGGCACGACGCCGGCCATGTTGACCTTGATCGGGATGTACGTGTTGCTGCCGCCGAGCGTCCGGCGCCCGACCATGCGCTTCGCGTACTGGACCGGGATGCGGCGCTGCGACTGCTCGACGAAGACGACGAGGGCGACGGTCGCGATGCCGACGGCCAGGACCAGCAGGAAGATCTCGAAGCTGCGGGCGACCGCGATGCTCCACAGCGCCGACGGGAAGGTCGCCGCGATGGAGGTGAAGATGAGGAGCGACATGCCGTTGCCGATGCCGCGCTCGGTGACGAGCTCGGCCATCCACATGATGAGGCCGGTGCCGGCGGTCAGCGTGACGATCATGAGCAGCTGCGCCCACCAGGCCTCGTCGGTGAGGAGCTGCTGGCACTCGGCCACGCCGGTGATGCCGAAGAGCTGGCCCGAGCGGGCGACGGTGACGAGTGTGGTCGACTGCAGCAGCGCCAGCGCGATCGTCAGGTAGCGGGTGTACTGGGTGAGCTTGGCCTGACCGGCCTGGCCCTCCTTGTACAGGGTCTCGAAGTGCGGGATCACCACGCGGAGGAGCTGCACGATGATCGTGCCGGTGATGTAGGGCATGACGCCGAGCGCGAAGATCGACAGCTGCAGCAGCGCGCCGCCCGAGAAGAGGTTCACGAGCGAGAGCAGGCCCTCGGTCGACCCGGACTGGTCGAGGCAGGTCTTCACGTTCGGGAAGTCCACGAACGGAGCCGGGATGTGCGCGCCGAACCGGTAGATGGCGATGATGCCGAGCGTGAAACCGATCTTCCGACGGAGATCCGGAGTGCGGAAGACCCGCGCGATGGCGCTGAACAAAGGGATTTCCTCCAGTGGGATGCCGGGCGCGCCGGAGCTCGCCGCATTCCAACATACGGCAACAGGGGCCGGAGGTTATCCTCCGGCCCCTGGCACGTGATTACTTGATCGAGCCGCCGGCGGCAACGATCTTCTGCTCGGCCGAACCCGAGACCTTGTCGACGGAGACCGTCAGCGCGACCGAGATGTCGCCGGTGCCGAGCACCTTGACCTTCTCGTTCTTGCGCACGGCGCCCTTGGCGACGAGGTCCGTCACGGTGACGTCGCCACCGTTGGGGTACAGCTCCGCGAGCTTGTCGAGGTTGACCACCTGGTACTCGACGCGGAACGGGTTCTTGAACCCGCGCAGCTTCGGCGTACGCATGTGGAGGGGCATCTGCCCACCCTCGAAGCCCACCTTGACCTGGTAACGAGCCTTCGTACCCTTGGTACCGCGGCCCGACGTCTTACCCTTCGAGCCCTCACCGCGACCGACACGGGTCTTCGCGACGTTGGCACCGGGGACCGGACGCAGGTGGTGGACCTTCAGCACGCCGGGGCGCGCCGCATCCTTCTTCGGGGCAGCCTTGTCGGCAGCGGGCCCAGCCGCAGCCTTCCGGGTTGCCGGCTTCTTGGCCTTGGGCTCGACGGCCTCGACCGTCTCGTCCTTCTTCTCAGCCATCAGTCGATCTCCTCAACCTTCACGAGGTGCGCGACGGTCTTGATGTACCCGCGCGTCTGCGCGTCATCGGGACGAACGACGGAGTCGTTGATCCGCTTCAGACCGAGCGAACGCAGCGTGTCACGCTGGTTCTGCTTCTCGCTCACCTTGGACTTGACCTGGGTCACCTTCAGACGAGCAGCCATCATGCACCCACCTTTGCAGCCTTGGCGGCGTCAGCCTCGGCACGGACCAGACGCGCGGGGGCGACCTGGTCGAAGTCGAGACCACGACGCGCAGCGACGGCGCGCGGCTCCTCGAGCTGCTTCAGCGCTGCGACGGTCGCGTGCACGATGTTGATCGTGTTCGACGAACCCAGCGACTTCGACAGCACATCGTGGATGCCGGCGCACTCGAGGACGGCGCGGACCGGACCACCGGCGATGACACCGGTACCGGCAGCGGCCGGACGCAGCAGCACGACACCGGCAGCAGCCTCACCCTGGACGGGGTGCGGGATGCTGGAGGCGACACGCGGCACGCGGAAGAAGTTGCGCTTGGCCTCTTCGACACCCTTCGAGATGGCGAGGGGGACCTCACGCGCCTTGCCGTAGCCGACACCGACGAGACCGTTGCCGTCACCCACGACGACGAGCGCCGTGAAGCTGAAGCGACGACCGCCCTTGACGACCTTCGACACGCGGTTGATCGTGACGACGCGCTCCAGGAACTGGTTGTCGCCGCGGTCGCGCGAGTTGCGGTCGCGGGTCTGGCTGCGCTCGCGGCCACCGCGGCGCGGCTCGCGCTCGCGCTCGGCGGGCGCCTCGGCCGTAGCCGCAGCCGCAGCGGGCTGCTCGGTCGCGGTCACTTCGTTCTCCTTGTTCTCGGTCACAGGTTCAGACCTCCTTCGCGAGCGCCGTCGGCGATCGCAGCGACGCGGCCCGCGTAGCGGTTGCCGCCGCGGTCGAACACGACCGTCTCGATGCCGGCAGCCTTCGCACGCTCAGCGACGAGCTCGCCGACCTTGCGGGCCTTGGCGGTCTTGTCACCATCGAACGTGCGCAGGTCGGCCTCGAGGGTGGAGGCCGATGCGACGGTGAAGCCCTTGCTGTCGTCGACCAGCTGGACGAAGACGTGGCGGGCGGAACGGGTCACGACGAGACGCGGACGCGCCTCGGTGCCCACGATCTTCTTGCGAAGACGGGCGTGACGACGCGAACGTGCGTCGGACTTCGACTTGAGAGCCATGGTTACTTACCACTCTTTCCGGCCTTGCGGCGAACGACCTCGCCCGCGTACCGCACACCCTTGCCCTTGTAGGGCTCCGGCTTGCGGATCTTGCGGATGTTGGCGGCTGCCTCGCCGACGGCCTGCTTCGAGATACCGGCGACGGTGAGCTTGTTGTTGCCCTCGACGGTGAGCGTGATGCCCTCCGGCGCCTCGACCAGGACGGGGTGCGAGAAGCCGAGTGCGAACTCGACCGCCGTGCCCTTCTGAGCGACGCGGTAACCGGTGCCGACGACCTCGAGGCCCTTGGTGTAGCCCTGGGTCACGCCGATGATGTTGTTGTTGATGAGGGTGCGGGTGAGCCCGTGGAGAGCACGCGACTCGCGCTCGTCATCGGGGCGGGAGACCAGGACCTGGTTCTCCTCGACCTTGACCTCGATGGGCTGTGCCACGGTGAGGTTCAGCTCGCCCTTGGGGCCCTTGACGGCGACGTCCTGGCCGGAGACCGTGACGGTCACACCGGCGGGGATGTCGATGGGAAGACGTCCAATACGCGACATGTCAGATCACCACACGTAGGCGAGGACTTCCCCGCCGACGCCCTTCTGCTCGGCCTGGCGGTCCGTGAGGAGGCCAGAGGAGGTGGACAGGATCGCGACCCCGAGGCCACCGAGGACCTTGGGAAGCTCGTTCGACTTCGCGTACACGCGGAGACCGGGCTTGGAGACGCGCTTGATGCCGGCGATCGACCGCTCGCGGTTCGGGCCGTACTTCAGGGTCAGGGTGAGCGTCTGGCCGACACGGGCGTCGGAGACCTCCCAGCCGGAGATGTAGCCCTCCTGCTGGAGGATCTCGGCGATGTGCGTCTTGAGCTTCGAGCTCGGCAGCGCGACGGTGTCGTGGTGCGCGGAGTTCGCGTTGCGCAGACGGGTCAGCATGTCTGCGACCGGGTCTGTCATCGTCATAAGTGTGTTCCTTTAGTCATGAGGTTTCGACTGCCGTTACACGACAGGCGACCTTCTATGAATGAGCGATATTCAGTTGTGCAGTCGTTCGGCCCCGGAGCACGCCCCGAGGCCGAACGATCGATCTTATCGGATCACGCCTGAGCGTCCGCCGACTTGAACGGGAAGCCCAGGTGCTTGAGCAGCGCCCGACCCTCGTCATCCGTCTTCGCCGTCGTGACGATGGTGATGTCGAAACCGCGGACGCGGTCGATCTTGTCCTGGTTGATCTCGTGGAACACGGACTGCTCCTGGAGACCGAAGGTGTAGTTGCCGTTGCCGTCGAACTGCGTCGCCGACAGTCCGCGGAAGTCGCGGATGCGGGGCAGGGCGAGGTTGACGAGACGGTCGACGAACTCCCACGCACGGTCACCGCGGAGGGTGACGTGGGCACCGATGGCCTGGCCCTCACGCAGCTTGAACTGCGCGATGGACTTGCGGGCCTTGGTGACGACCGGCTTCTGGCCGGTGATCTTGGTGAGGTCGTCGACCGCACCATCGATCACCTTGCTGTCGCGCGCAGCCTCACCGACACCGGTGTTGACGACGACCTTCACGAGACCGGGGATCTGCATGACGTTGGCGTAGCCGAACTCGTCCTGCAGAGCCTTCTTGATCTCGGTCTGGTACTTCTGCTTCAGGCGGGGCTGGATCTTGCCAGCCTCCGCGGCAGTTGCGTTGCTCATGTTCAGAGGTCCTTGCCGCTCTTCTTGGCGTAGCGGACGCGGACGGTGCGCTTGACGCCGTCCTTCGTCTGCTCCTCGACGCGGTGGCCGACACGGGTCGGCTTCTTGGTCGACGGGTCGACCAGCGCCACGTTGGAGATGTGGATCGGGGCTTCCATCGTCTCGATGCCGCCCGTCTTGGTGCCGCGCTGCGACTGGCCGACGCGGGTGTGCTTGGTGACGTAGTTCACGCCCTCCACCACGACGCGGTTCTGCTCGACGAGGACCTCGAGGACCTTGCCCTGCTTGCCGCGGTCGCCGCCCTTGTCCTGCTTGCGGCCACTGATGACCTGAACCAGGTCACCCTTCTTGATGTGCGCCATGATCAGATGACCTCCGGTGCCAGCGAGACGATCTTCATGAACTTCTTGTCGCGAAGCTCACGACCGACCGGGCCGAAGATGCGGGTGCCGCGGGGCTCCCCGTCGTTCTTCAGGATGACGGCGGCGTTCTCGTCGAACTTGATGTACGAGCCGTCGGGACGACGGGTCGACTTGACGGTGCGGACGATGACGGCCTTGACCACATCGCCCTTCTTGACGTTGCCGCCCGGGATCGCGTCCTTGACGGTCGCCACGATGACATCCCCGACACCGGCGTAACGGCGGTTGGAACCACCGAGGACGCGGATCGTGAGGAGCTCCTTGGCGCCGGTGTTGTCGGCGACCTTGAGGCGAGACTCGTTCTGGATCATTGCTTACTTCGCCTTCTCGAGAATCTCGACCAGGCGCCAGCGCTTGGTGGCGCTGAGCGGACGGGTCTCGTTGATGAGGACGAGGTCGCCGATGCCGGCGGTGTTCTGCTCGTCGTGAGCCTTCACCTTCGACGTGCGGCGGATGACCTTGCCGTAGAGGGGGTGCTTCACGCGGTCCTCGACCTCGACGACGATCGTCTTGTCCATCTTGTCGCTGACGACGTAGCCACGACGGGCCTTGCGGTACCCACGGGCGTTGACGTCGCGGACGTCGTGCTCGGCCGACTCGTGACCAGTGGTCACGGGCGCCGTAGCGGCATCCTTCTTCTCAGCCATCACTCGGCCTCTTCCTTCGCGGCCTCAGCGGACTCGTCCGCCTTCTTGGCCTTGCTCTTCTTCGCCTTGGTGGCCGTCTCGACCGGGGCGGGGGTGGCACGGATGCCGAGCTCCCGCTCGCGGATGACGGTGTAGAGCCGCGCGATGTCGCGCTTGACCGCACGGATGCGGCCGTGGCTCTCGAGCTGGCCGGTGGCCGACTGGAAGCGCAGGTTGAACAGCTCTTCCTTGGCCTTGCGCAGCTCCTCCACGAGGCGCTGGTCTTCGAACGTGTCCAGCTCGCTCGGGGCGAGCGTCTTGGTGCCGACGGCCATTACGCGTCGCCCTCCTCGCGCTTGATGATGCGTGCCTTGAGCGGCAGCTTGTGGATGGCACGGGTCAGGGCCTCGCGAGCGAGCTGCTCGTTGACGCCCGCGACCTCGAAGAGGACGCGACCCGGCTTGACGTTAGCGACCCACCACTCGGGCGAACCCTTACCGGAACCCATGCGGGTTTCGGCCGGCTTCTTGGTGAGCGGACGGTCGGGGTAGATGTTGATCCACACCTTTCCGCCACGCTTGATGTGACGCGTCATGGCGATACGAGCGGACTCGATCTGACGGTTCGTCACGTAAGCGGGCGTGAGGGCCTGGATGCCGAACTCACCGAACGTGACCGCGGTGCCGCCGGTGGCGGCGCCGTCACGCTTCGGGTGGTGCTGCTTGCGGTACTTGACCTTGCGGGGAATAAGCATCAGGCAGACGCTCCTTCTGCGACGGGGGCCTCGCTGCGGGGGCCACGACGACGGTCGCCACCGCGGTCGTCACGACGTGACTTCGGCGCGTTGGCCTGCTCGCGAGCGAGCTCCTTGTTGGTGAGGTCGCCCTTGTAGATCCAGACCTTCACGCCGATGCGGCCGAAGGTGGTCTTCGCCTCGTAGAAGCCGTAGTCGATGTTCGCGCGGAGGGTGTGCAGGGGCACACGGCCTTCGCGGTAGAACTCCGAACGGCTCATCTCGGCGCCGCCGAGGCGGCCGGAGACCTGGATCCGGACACCCTTGGCACCGGCGCGCTGCGCACCCTGCAGACCCTTGCGCATCGCGCGGCGGAAGGCCACGCGGGCGGAGAGCTGCTCGGCGATGCCCTGCGCGACCAGCTGAGCGTCGGCCTCGGGGTTCTTCACCTCGAGGATGTTCAGCTGGATCTGCTTACCGGTGAGCTTCTCGAGGTCGGCGCGGATGCGCTCGGCCTCGGCGCCGCGGCGGCCGATCACGATGCCCGGGCGGGCGGTGTGGATGTCGACGCGGACGCGGTCACGCGTGCGCTCGATCTCGATGTTGCTCACGCCGGCACGGTCGAGCGACGTCGTCAGGAGGCGACGGATCTTGACGTCCTCCGCCACGTAGTCGGCGTAGCGCTGCCCGGGCTTGGTGGAGTCCGAGAACCAACGCGACACGTGGTCGGTGGTGATGCCGAGGCGGAAGCCGTACGGGTTGACCTTCTGTCCCATTACTTGCTCGCCTTCTTGGTCTGGGCAGCCGGGGCGGACTCGGCGACCTCGGGGGTCGAGAGCACGACCGTGATGTGGCTGGTGCGCTTCTTGATCTGGAACGCGCGACCCTGGGCGCGGGGCTGGAAACGCTTGAGCGTCGTGCCCTCGTCCACGTACGCGTTCTTCACGTACAGGTCCTGCTCGTCCAGGAACTCGTTGTCCTTGTCGGCCTTCACACGAGCGTTCGCGACCGCAGCGGCCACGAGCTTGTAGATGGGCTCGCTGGCACCCTGGGGAGCGAACTTCAGGATGGCGAGAGCCTCCTGAGCCTGCTTGCCCTTGATGAGCGCGACGACACGACGAGCCTTCTGAGGGGTCACGCGGATGTGCTTCACGCGTGCGATGGATTCCACCATTTGTACTCCTCCTCTTCCTCTCTCTGAGAGCGTCGCCGCGTCAGCGGCGACGGCCCTTCTTGTCGTCCTTCTCGTGGCCGCGGAAGGTGCGGGTGGGCGCGAACTCGCCCAGCTTGTGACCGACCATGGTCTCGGACACGAACACGGGGATGTGCTTGCGTCCGTCGTGCACGGCGATCGTGTGACCCAGCATGGCCGGGATGATCATCGAACGACGCGACCAGGTCTTGATGACGTTCTTGGTACCGGCTTCGTTCTGCGAGACGACCTTGCGAAGCAGGTGCTCGTCGACGAAGGGGCCCTTCTTAAGGCTGCGAGGCATCTTCCTCTACTCCTACTTCCGCTTCTTGCCGGCGTTGCGACGGCGAACGATCAACTTGTCGCTTTCCTTGTTGGGGTGCCGGGTACGACCCTCGGCCTGGCCCCAAGGAGTGACGGGGTGACGTCCACCGGAGGTCTTACCCTCACCACCACCGTGCGGGTGGTCGACCGGGTTCATGGCGACACCGCGGACGGTCGGGCGGATGCCCTTCCAGCGGTTGCGGCCGGCCTTGCCCCAGTTGATGTTGGACTGCTCGGCGTTGCCGACCTCGCCGATGGTGGCGCGGCAGCGCGCGTCGACGTTGCGGATCTCACCCGAGGGCAGACGCAGCTGCGCGTACGGGCCGTCCTTCGCCACGAGGCGGACGGACGCACCGGCCGAGCGCGCCATCTTCGCGCCGCCGCCGGGGCGGAGTTCGATGGCGTGGATGACCGTACCGGTGGGGATGTTGCGCAGCGGCAGGTTGTTGCCGGGCTTGATGTCGGCGCCGGCACCCGACTCGACGATGTCACCCTGCGACAGCTTGTTCGGGGCGAGGATGTACCGCTTCTCACCGTCGAAGTAGTGCAGCAGCGCGATGCGCGCGGTGCGGTTGGGGTCGTACTCGATGTGAGCGACCTTGGCGTTGATGCCGTCCTTGTCGTTACGACGGAAGTCGATCACGCGGTACTGGCGCTTGTGGCCACCACCGATGTGACGGGTCGTGATGCGGCCCTGGTTGTTGCGACCACCGGTCTTCGCCAGCGGGCGAAGGAGCGACTTCTCGGGCGTCGACCGCGTGATCTCAGCGAAGTCGGCGACCGACGAACCGCGACGACCGGGGGTCGTGGGCTTGTACTTGCGAATAGCCATGTCTCTAGTCCTCTATCCCAGCTGTCAGCCGACGGCCGTGAAGATGTCGATGGTGCCCGACTTCAGGCTCACGATGGCGCGCTTGGTGTCCTTGCGCTTACCGGTGCCGAAACGGGTGCGGCGGGACTTGCCCGGGCGGTTGAGCGTGTTCACCGACGCGACCTTGACGCCGAAGATCTTCTCGATGGCGAGCTTGATCTCGGTCTTGGTGGCGCGCGGGTCCACGAGGAACGTGTACTTGCCCTCGTCGATGAGCCCGTAGCTCTTCTCGGAGACGACCGGCTTCAGGATGATGTCGCGCGGGTCCTTGTTGACGGCGGTCATGCCGAGACCTCCTCGGTGGAGCCGGCCTTCGCAGCGACGAACGCGTCGTAGGCGGCCTTGGTGAAGACGATGTCGTCGGAGACGAGCACGTCGTAGGCGTTGAGCTGGTCGAACGTGAGCACGTGGACGTACGCGAGGTTGCGGACGCTCTTGACGCTCAGCTCGTCATCACGCGTGATGACGACCATGACGTTCTTCGTCGGCGCGAGCTGAGCCAGAACCGCGGCAGCAGCCTTCGTCGAGGGCGCACCCTCGATGCCGAACGAGTCGATGACGTGCAGACGCCCGCCGCGAGCCCGGTCGCTGAGCGCGCCCAGGAGGGCGGCGGCGACCATCTTCTTGGGGGTGCGCTGCGAGTAGTTGCGCGGCTTCGGTCCGTGGACGATGCCACCACCGGTCATGTGCGGCGCGCGGATCGAGCCCTGACGGGCGTTACCCGTGCCCTTCTGCTTGAAAGGCTTGCGGCCGGCACCGGAGACCTCACCGCGACGCTTGGTCGAGTGAGTGCCCTGGCGAGCCGCCGCGAGCTGCGCGACGACGACCTGGTGGATGAGGGGGATGTTCGTCTTGACGTCGAACAGCGCGGCGGGCAGCTCCACGGAGCCAGCCTTCTTGCCGTCTGCCTTCACGACGTCGAGCGCGAGAGTCGAGTCAGCCATGTTCAGGCACCCTTCACTGCGTTGCGGACGTAGACGATGCGGCCACGAGCACCGGGGACGGCGCCCTTGACGAGCAGCAGACCCTTCTCGGCGTCGACGGCGTGCACCGTGAGGTTGAGGACGGTCACGCGCTCGCCACCCATACGGCCGGCCATGCGCATGCCCTTGAAGACGCGGCTCGGGGTCGACGAGGCGCCGATCGAACCGGGCTTGCGGTGGTTGCGGTGCGCACCGTGCGAAGCGGAGACGCCCTTGAAGTTGTGACGCTTCATGACACCGGCGAAGCCCTTGCCCTTGCTGGTGCCGACGACGTCGACCAGCTGGCCGGCCTCGAAGGTGGCGTCGACGGTGAGCTCCTGACCGAGTGAGTAGTCAGCGGCATCCGCCGTCCGCACCTCGGTGAGGTGACGACGCGGGGTCACACCGGCAGCCTCGAAGTGGGCCGTCTGCGGCTTGTTGACCTTGCGGGGGTCGATCTGGCCGTAAGCGATCTGCACGGCGTTGTAGCCGTCGCGCTCGGGCGTGCGCACCTGGGTCACCACGTTGGGGGCGACTTCGATGACGGTGACGGGAACGACCTTGCCGTTCTCGTCCCAGACCTGGGTCATGCCGAGCTTGGTGCCCAGCAGGCCCTTGGAAACCTTGGAGTTGATGTCAGCCATGATGATCGACCTCAGAGCTTGATCTCGATGTTGACGTCGGCCGGGAGGTCGAGACGCATCAGCGAGTCGACGGCCTTGGGCGTCGGGTCGATGATGTCGATGAGGCGCTTGTGGGTGCGCATCTCGAAGTGCTCGCGGCTGTCCTTGTACTTGTGCGGCGAACGGATGACTGCGATCACGTTCTTCTCGGTCGGAAGGGGCACCGGGCCCACGACCGTCGCGCCCGCACGGGTCACGGTGTCGACGATTTTGCGTGCCGACGAGTCGATGACCTCGTGGTCATACGACTTCAGGCGAATGCGGATCTTCTGTCCCGCCATTGTCTGCTCACTCTCTTTCTCGCGTCGTACCTCGAGGGCATTGGACGCACGGGGCGCTTGCGCGCCGGGCACTTCTCCCCGCCCGGAGGTGGGGGATCCGTCACCGCTGTTCTGATGTCAGTCCGCAGGAGACCTGCGGCATCCGCTTCCCCTCGCACGCACGCGTGCGCATCCGTTTCCGGAGTGGGTGTGGGGATGTGATGTTCTGCTGCCCGCGGCCTAGGCTTCTCGCCTATGCACTGCCCTGGCAGTGATCCCGCGCAGAGCGCAGGAATGTGGAACCTGTACAGTCTACGTGCCGTTCGGGCGTGTCGCAAACCCGGGCGTGTCGCGCCGCCGGGTACGCTCCCCCACCGCCGTCAGTGCGCTGTGCGTCCGGGCGCCACGACGGCGCTGAGGGTGCGGAAGAGGATCTGGATGTCCTGCATGAACGACCAGTTCTCGACGTAGTAGAGGTCCAGGCGCAGGGCGTCCTCCCACGACAGCGTGGAGCGTCCGCTCACCTGCCACAGGCCGCTCATTCCCGGCTTCACCCGCAGCCGGCGGTGGGCGGCGTCGTCGTACAGCGCCACCTCCGCCGCGCGCTGCGGCCGGGGGCCCACCAGACTCATGGTCCCCACGAGCACGTTGAACAGCTGGGGCAGCTCGTCGATCGAATGCTTGCGGATGACGCGCCCGACCTTCGTGATCCGCGGATCGTCCGTCACCTTGAAGAGCGGACTGTCGCTGGTCCCCTGCAGGTCGAGGAGGCTCGCGAGCTGATCGTCGGCATCCGCCACCATCGAGCGGAACTTCAACATGCCGAACTCGTCACCGCCCAGACCGACCCTGGGCTGACGGTAGATGACGCGGCCGGGGGTCTCGGACCGGATCGCGATGGCCGTCACCAGCATCACCGGCGAGAAGACCAGGATGAGGACGACCGAGCCGAGCAGGTCGAACGTGCGCTTCGCGAAGCGGCGCACGCCGTCCAGTCGCGGGAACTCCACGTGCACGAGCGGCAGCCCCGCCGCCGGTCGGGAATGGATGCGGGGCCCCGCCACGTCGGTCAACGCGGGGGCGACGACGAGGTTGCCGCTGCGGTCCGCGACATCCCAGCCCAGCTGACGCATCATCTCGGGGTGCACCTCGTCCGCCCCGGCGACGATGATCGTGTCGGCGTCAGTGGCATCCATCGCCTCCACCGCGTAGGCGAACCCGCCGACGACGGGGACGTCGCTGATCGTCTGGCGTCCGCGCACGTCGGTGACGACCCCCACGATGTCGAAGCCGGAAGAGTCCGCGCGACGGATCGCGCGGATGATCGAGCCCGCCTTCGCGGGCTCCCCCATCACGAGGGCACGGTAGACGTACTTCGAGCGACGCTGCTGCGCCCGGAGCCACAGGCGCCACACCCACCGGGTGAAGATCAGCGCGACGAGACCGACCGGCATGGCGACGAGGAACAGGCTGCGCGAGACCTCGATGCGGAGGAAGAAGGCGATCGCGACGAACAGCGCGAACACGGCCACCGTCGCGTTGACGAGGCGGCGATACTCCTGCTCGCCACTGCCGACGATGTTGCGATCACGCGTCTCGAAGACCGCGAGGGCGATCAGCCAGACGAGGCCGAGGAGGATCAGCGCCGCGACGTAGGGGATGCGGGGTCCGCCGTCCCAGGTGACGTCGCGACGCTCGTCCGGGAGGACGAGCGAGAAGAAGCCCACGAGGACGGCGGCGACGACGACGGTGTCGCTGTAGACCAGGCGGCCCGCGAAACGGGCGGGCCAATCCCGCGCGGAGCGACGGGCGGGGACCACGACGGAGGCGCGGCCGAGTCGTCGATCAGCCCGCCGGATGCCACGCATCGACCGGCTTGCGACGGCACGCCTCAGCACCCGGCATCCCCCGTCATGTCCGCGAACGTCCCCGACGGCAGCGGCCGCAGCGCGGATCGGATCACGGAAATCAGCCTTCCTGTCGACGGCACAGCCAGGTCGAACCGCCCCGCGCGTCGACTCGCGCCGTCGACGACGTGTGCTGTGAATCTCACAGGATGCTACCAAACCGGCCGCATTCGGCCAGGCGTTGGATCAATGGCAGGTGTCGGTAACGGTCGTCTTCGTCTCGTTGATCATCGGCGTCGTCCACACCGAGAGCGGCCCGAAGTCGCCCTTCCCGGTGAACGTCGCGGTCGCCGTGAAGGTGCCGTCCGGGCGCAGCCGCGCCTGGAATGGCTCGACGACCCGGCCGAGATCGACGTTGCCGGTGCGGAAGGCCGACGCGCCGCCCGTGGTCTCGGCGGAGGCGAGTTCCATCCCCGGAGGGGCGTACATGTAGACCTGGGTCCCGAAGTACGCCGCCCGCTGGCTCCGACTCTGGACGTATCGCGGAAGATCCTCGGCGTCCGCCTGACTGATGTCGAGCGAGACCGTCGCGGTCGTCGTCAGGGTCGTCACGCCATCGGCGCACGACATCGTGGATTCGACAGCGGTCTTCGTGTAGTAGTCGATCTTCGAGGCCGACACGTTGCGGAAGAAAACGCCGTTCACGGTCTCCGCGGTGTTGTCGGTGGGAAGGATGCCGGAGAGGCGCCCCGAGCCCGCGATGATCTTCTGCGTGTCGGTGTCTTCGCTCCAGGCCAGGATGCTGCCGGCGTCGATGCTCTCACCCACGGCCCACGCCATGTCCTTGATGTTGAAGTCGCCCCCCGCGATCTTGTCGAAGACCGCACTCGCGACACCGGCGAAGAACGCGTCGGACTTGAGGTCAGGGTCGGTGTACGGGTCCCACCACCGGTAGACGTCACTGAGGAGAGTCTTGACGGCGTTCTTGTTGTCGAGCGTCTTGCCGTCGACCTCGATGGGACCGGTCGCGAGAAGCATGCGCTGGAGGGCGATGGGATCGACCGAGATGACGCCGTCGATGTGCGTGTCGTCGATGTCGCGGTTCCAGAAGGCCTTCACCATCTCCGCCACCCCCGGCCAGTCGGGCTGGGAGGGCGCGAGGTTGATGTAGCTGCCGTAGCGGCTGCCGTAGAGCGCCTTCGCCGACTCCGAGATGTCGAGGTCGACCGTCTCGCCCTCGACGAAGGAAGCGCTGCTGGCCTGCCCCGCGATCTCGAGGTCGCCCTTGTCTGCGGTGATGAGCGTCTGCGAGGCCGAGCTACCCCCGAGCGGGAGCGCCTCGGCGTTGTTCTGGAAGACGAGCAGGTAGTTCTGCTTCTCTTCCGCGCCGAGGAGCTTCGGAAGAAGCGTGAACATGGGGCCGGCGGCATCCGCCACGTCGGCGACCTGATCGACTCCCGAGCGGACCGGTCCGATGAGGGCGTCCGACGCGGCGACACCCTTCAACTCGGAGCTCAGCTTGGAGATCTCGGGAGCGGCCGCTTCGATGAGCGGCAGGGCACGGGCGAGGATCTTCCCCTGGCCGTCATCCTGCATCTTGAAGACCGGCCCGCCGACGTCGTTCGCGAACACGTCGAGGGTCTCCGCCGCCAGCCGAACGCCGCGGAGGTTGTCGCCCGCCCCCGGGATCAGCTCCGCCATGCGCCAGACCGGATCGGCTGCGGCACCCGCCGCATCCGCCGCACCGGACGACAACTTCGGGATGGCGTCGGAGACGTTCCCGCCGTCCTGGATGGAGGTGACGGCCGCCTGCGCCGACTCGAGACCGTTCTTCGCGATCACGACCTTGATCACCAGCCACACCGCGAGAGCGAGGAGGAGGATGACGACTACCAGGATCACGCGTCCGACGATGCGACCGCGCGACGCCCTGTGGGTCTGGTCGCTGTCGTCGCGGTCATCGGGCGCGGCGGAACGTCCGGCCGCGGCCCGCTCGGCCGCTTCACGCGCGGCGCGTCGGGTCTCGGGAGGCATGGCTCACATCCTAGCCAGCGGGTGTCTGGGTGACCGTCGGGGCGGGCGTTGCACCGGCGGGCTCGAGTGAACTCTCGACGAACTGCGGCCGAACCGTCACCGGAATGGTCGCCACCCCGTCGACGGGCTCGATGGTCTTCGTGGCGCCCGTCATGGTGGTCACCGTCACCGCGACATCGCTGCGGACGGTCATCTCCGCCTTACCCTTCGGAGCCCACACGACGCGCACGGCATCCTTCTCGTCACCGAAGCGCACCGAGTGGACTCCCTTCGCCGACTCGTCCGCCGCCAGGGCCCGCCCACCCAGGCGGGCGATCATCAGGGCCTGGGCGTACCCGACGGGCTTCGGCTGGAAGGCGGCCACGCCGGAGGCCTTCTGGTAGTACATGCCGAAGTTGCCCTCGTGCTTCGCAGGGCTCGGGTCGTCGTTGATGAGGTCGTACCAGAAGAACTTCTCAGCCCCGCTCGCCAGCGCCGTGACCGAGGTCCGCACCAGGTAGTCGGCCTGCGCCGAGACGGTGCGGCCACCGGTCTTCGACGAGCTGCCGAGCTCCGTGATCCAGATGGGACGGGTCGTCTTGCCGTTCTCCTTCATGCTGCGATTCGCTTCGTCGATGATCCCGGCCAGCGACTCCGGGGCACTCGACACCTCGTACGGGTGGAAGCTGATCGCGTCCGCGTACTTCAGGCCGCCCGCGCGCCACAATCCGTCGAACCACGGTGCGTCGTAGCGCGCGGTCGAGCCGGCGATGATCGGCAGGTCCGGGTCAACCTTCTCGACCGCATTGTGCACGGAATCGAGCAGGGGGACATAGCACGAAGGCTTCGTGCCGCAGGCCGTCTTGTTGAAGCGCGTGTGGTTGAACTCGTTGAAGACCTCGAGCCCGACGAGGTCGAATCGCTCGGCAATGGCGGCTGCATAGTCGCCGTAGGCCTTGATCGCCGCTTTGCTCGTGGGCACCTTGCCATTGCCGTACAGCTCGTTGCCGTAGTTGACGATGCCGAGGAGGTGGATGCCGCGGGCGTGCAACCGGTCGAACCCGTCGACGTAGTGGTCCGCCCAGTCGTACTGGCCCTTGGTCGTCTCGTTGAAGCGCCACAGGACGTCGTTGCGGGCCAAGCCGATCCCGAGGGATGCCGTCAGGTCGGCGGCGTCGTCGTAGAGGTCGTTCTCGACGTGGAGCCCCACCCCGAACCGAGGGTCGGCGGCGATGGTCGTGCCCTCGTAGTCGATGACGCCGAGCAGGGTCGTGACGGTGCCTGCGCCCGTCTTCACGGCCACGCTGTAGTACCCCTCGTCCAGGCCCGTCAGCGGGACCGCTTCGAGCGCGTGGGACGCGTCGAGCGCGCCCTTCGCTGCGACCTTGCCGCCGGCATCCGTCGCGGTCCAGGAGATCTGCCCGGCCGGTGCGCGGACCGCGAGCATCGGGTTCGACGCCGGCAGGATGAGGGAGCGGTTGACGATCGTGTCCTTGCCGCCGACCTTCTCGAATGATGGGTTGGGGACGACGTTCTTGCCGTCGGCGCCCACCAAGGAGACATCGTCGATGCCGAGCCCGGCGACGGGGCCGTCGAGGACCACGCGGATCTCAGCGGTGTCCGCATCCGCCGGCGCGGTGAAGGTTCCCGTCACCGTCGACCACGCTGCATCCAGCTCGGACAAAGCGATCCGCTGATCAGCGATCTCGACGGACGCATCCACCGCCTCGGGGAGGGGCGAGAGAGACCGCACCTGTGCGGAGAACTCGTACGACGCACCGGCGACGACGGCGGCCTCGACGGCGAGCGCCGTCGTCCTTTGATCGATGACCGGTGCGTCGATGTACGCGGCGACCGCGCCGTCCGCGGCCTGGCCGACCTGGGGGACGACGCGAGCGACCTTCGTCGTGGAGGCGCGCTCCCATGAGCCGAAGGGACCCACCGCGACGACCGATTGCGGTGCGGCGACCGGGGTCGGCGTCGGGGTGGGTGTCGGAGTGGGAGCCTGAGTCGACGCCGAGGGGGTGGAGCGCGTTTCGGGCGCCGGCGTCGACGAGCCGCTGGTCGTCAACGCGACGGCGGTTCCGGTGAGCGCACCGACGAGGACGATGGCCGCGCCGATGTAGATGGTTCGCCGGCGGATCTGCATGGCGATGCCCCTCCGAGGGTATGGGAAGTGAGCGTCCATCATCACAGACGCGGCTGCGAGCGCAGAATCGACGCGGATGCCGGGCCGTATGATCTGTGCGATGTCACCTGCGCCTCTCGTCTCCATCGTCGTCCCCGTGCACAACGACGAGGGCACCATCGAGGCGGCCCTCGCATCGTGCCTGGCCCAGACCCTCCGGGAGATCGAGGTCGTCTGCGTGGACGACGCGTCCGACGACGGCACGGTCGCCGTCATCGAGAGGATGCAGCGGACGGACAGCCGCATCCGACTCGTCCGTCACGAGGAGAACCGGTCGGCGCTGCAGGCACGGCGCAGCGGTGTGATGGAAGCACGCGGCGACGCGATCCTGTTCCTCGACGGCGACGACGAGCTCGAATCCCGCGCTGCGGAGGTGACGCTCGCGGCGATGCAGGGCTCCGGCGCCGATCTCGTGCAGTTCGATGTGACCGTGGTCGACCGGCATGGGAACTCCGGCGGCGCTTTCGAGCGGCGCCTCGCACCTCAGCACGACTCACTGCGGGGCAGTGCGGTCGTCACGGGCCTGTTCCCCGCCGACGCGCCGGCCCGCGGGCAGCTCTGGAGGTTCCTGTTCCGCACCACTCTTCTCCGAGCCGCGCACGCCCACCTTCGGGAAGACGTCTCCCTGGTTCGCGTGAACGACCTGCCGCTGATGTTCCTGGCCGCCGCGCTGGCACAACATCTGGTCTCCGTCCCGGAGAAGCTGTACCGCTATCACCTGGGCCGGGGTGGGAGCGGTCATCAGGTCGACACGATCGAACGGGCCAGGTTCTACGCCGCGGCAATCGACTCGGTGGACATCATTCGCGACGCGGTCGCGTCCGTGGCCGCAGCCTCAGGGGACGCCACCGCGGTTCACGACGCCTATGCCGCGGCACGACTATGGACGGTCGGTTACGTCTGCCGCCAGCTCGTCGAGCGCGCTGATCCGAGCATCGTCGATTCAGCGGTCGAGCATCTGCGCACCAAGACGACCGACGATGACCTGCTCGCGGCGGCGGGAGCGCACTCCCCCGGGTCGCTCGCCGTCCTCGCACGGCACGTGGACCATCAGCCCATCACGAACCGCGAGGTGCGCAGCATCCTGCTCGTGACCTCGACGCTACGGACCGGCGGGGTCACTGCGGTGCTCTCCACGCAGGCGCGGATGCTGACAGAAGCAGGATTCCGAGTCACCGTCGTCGCACGCAACAGCAACAGCGACCCCAGCTTCCTGCCCTCGGGTGTCGAATTCGTCGAGCTGGCGGGCGGAGGGATCGAGGCCCGCCTCGAGGCGTGGAGGGCGATCTGCCTCACTCGCTCCGTCGACGTCGTCATCGACCATCAGATGCTGTACTCGAGCTACTGGCCGGAGTTCGCCGCGATGACGCGTGCGTGCGGTGGCGCCACCGTGGGGTGGCTGCACAACTTCGTGGCGCGCCCGCTTCTCGACGGTGACGACCGCCTGGGGAACATCGAGAAGTTCGCTCGCGTGCTCGCACATGTCGTCGCACTTTCCCCTCTCGACGTGAGCTACCTCAAGCTTCGCGGCATCACCCACTCGTCCTACATCCCGAACCCGCCGTCAGCGATGCTCGACGGCGAACGGCGCGCTCCTCGGGAACGGCCGACGGGGCTCCACCCGATCAACCTCGTCTGGTGGGGGCGGCTCGAGGAGCGGACCAAACGAGTGAGCGAGCTGCTCGAAGTAGCGGTGCTGCTGCAGCGCCGTCACACCGCCTTCTCTCTGACCGTCATCGGCCCCGATTGGGGCGGCTGGACCGCGGCCAAGTTCAATGCCCTGGCGCGCAGGCGCGGCGTCGCCGAGGTCGTTCGCGCAGTCGGCCCGAAGCGTGGGCGAGAACTCGAAGCCGCCATCGACACCGCGGACGCCTTCCTGTCGACCAGCCTCATCGAGGGATATCAACTGACCATCGCTGAAGCGCAGTCACGGGGTCTTCCGGTGTTCATGTACGAACTGCCTTGGCTCACCCTCGTCCAGGAGAACGCCGGAATCGCCTCGGTGCCCCAGGGGGATGCCGCCGGTTTGGCAGATGCCATCACCGCCGTCGCCGCTGATCCGGTCCTCTTCGCGCGACTTTCGCGAGGCTCACTCGACGCAGCCGAGCGCGCAGGATCCTACGACTTCTCCGACCTCTATCGTCGCGTCGTCACCGGAGCGCCGACGGGGGCGTTCTCACCTGAGCCGACTCTGGAAGATGCCCGCCTGCTGTTGGGGCTGCTCCGCTTCTACTCCGAGGCCAACCGGTCTCAGACGAAGACGGTCACCCCGCGGCGCGAACTGGCCGCCCGGATGTGGCGGCGGGTGGCGCCTCTCGGGGGCGTCGGGCTCCAACGCCTGCCGGGCTTGCGCCCGCTGGTCGCGAGGCTCAAGCGACGAATCGGTGTAGCCGACTGAGGATGCTGCGAATTACAGCCTCGTAGGCATCGCCGTCATTCCGTCCGGACCTGCGGTCACGGGCCCCCGATGGCCGCGGGCAGACCAGCGAGGAGCGCAACCGCGGCACCAGCAGCGGCAGAGAATAGAATCACGGCTCCTGTGGCGGCGACCGCGATGATCCGACGTCGGTTCTGCCGTCGCTGCGAAATGCGATGACGCTTCCGCCGCGCGACCACTCGGGACTCTCGATCGGTCCCCGTGACATCGACAGTCGCGGCGGCGAGCCATTCGCCGAGAGGCGACACGGTTCCCTCATCGCTTCGGTCCGCACTGGTCGGCGCGACTCCCGGAGAGGGAGCGACCCCAGCATCAGTCGGGGCCGCCGGGGCTGCAGAAGCAGCGACTTCGGGTTTGGTCGTGCCACTCCTCGCCCGAGCCGACGACTTCCCCGCCGATGCGGCGCCCACAGCGGACACCCCCGGTTGCTTGGTCCACCGCACGTAGTCCGCGATGACTTCCTTCGCGTCGCCATCGGCGCGGAGCTCGCCCTTGTGAATCCACAGCACGCGATCGCAGGTGTCCCGGAGCGAGCCTGCAGAGTGGCTCACGATCATTACCACCCCAGCGCTCTCGCGGAGTTCGCGGATGCGCTGCTCGCTTTTCACCTTGAATCGACGATCTCCCACAGAGAGGGCTTCATCGATCAGAAGGATGGAGTGCGCACGCGCGCTGGCGATGGCGAAGCGCAGCCGGGCACCCATTCCTGACGAATATGTGCGCATCGGGTGATACAGGAACTCGTTGAGCTCGGCGAAGTCGGCGATCTCGTCGACGTGTTGAGCCGCTTCCTCCGGCGTGAAACCCATTGCCAGCAAGCCGAGCTTGATGTTGTTCTCACCGGAGAGCTCAGGAACGAGAGCAGCGTTCACACCCAGCAGCACCGGGCGATCGGCGGCCCAGATCGCGCCCTCAGAGGTCGGGATGAGTCCGCTCATCGCTCGGAATAGCGTCGACTTCCCTGATCCGTTATGCCCGACGACGCCGATCGTCTCACCCTCCGAGGCGGTGAAGGAAACCCCTCGGACGGCCGGAACGGTGATCTGCTCCCGACCACCGCGGAAGGCGCGCGCGTTCATGATCGCTTCACGAGAACTCATGCGCTTGCCGGAGGCGAACACACGGTAGGTGACGTGGGCGTTCTGCGCCACGATCATCGGTCGAGGGGCGCCTTCTCTGGCGGCTCCCGGGGTAGCCAGGTCAGTCACTGAGGCCATACCTCGCCTCCGCTTTCCAGAAGAAGACGACGCCGAACCCGATCGCGAGAAGTGCCCACACAGGAGCCGCGATGATGGCCAGCAGTGGTGCAGGGTGGCCGACGATCATCGCATCGCGCACGAGAGCGATGTAGTCGTAGGTCGGGATGAGATGGGCAATCGTGAGCAGCACCGGGTGGTCGGCGAAGACGACATCCACCTGGAAGAAGATGCTGCTCACGTAGAAGAGAATCCGATTGATGGTCGGGATGAACTGCTGGACGTCCCGGGCCCACACCGTCAAGCGGGCGACGATCAACGCGACACCCAGGTTGAATATCGCCATCATCGCGAGGATCGGCACGACGAGCAGCCACGACCAGGTGATCGGTACTCCGAGGATGAGCAGGAGCACTCCGAGCAGGATGACGATAGGGATCAGCCTCAGCGTCTGCTCGATCACGGTCGCCACGGGCAGAAGGATCCGCGGGAAACCGAAGCTCTGCACGAGTTTCGTATTCCCCGTTATGGCCCGTGCCCCGTTGCCGAAACACCCCGTGAAGAACTCGAAGATGAAAACGCCCGTGATCAGGTAGGGGACCCAGTCATCCGGACGCGCTGAACCCGAGAGAATGAGTCCGAAGATGGTGCCGTAGATGGTCGCCGTGAGTAGCGGCTTGAGCACAATCCACAGCACGCCGAGCCGGTTCTGGAGCAGCGAGCCGATGAGCCGATGGCCCGCCAGTGTGATCGCGAATTGACGACGATGCCAGGCCTCTACGAGGTATTCACCGAGCGGTGGACGCCTGCCGACCAGGACAAGACCCGCCGCGGGGGCATCAAGGCGTGCATCCATGCCGGATCTCGCCACCTCTCATTGACCCAGTCGGCTGCGCGACGAAAGGCGCATATCGGGGCGATGATACCCGGCCCGTCTGGCAAACCCGCTCGATGCGTGGATCGCTCACCGTCACGCGACAGCGTCCATGGCCGCACGGATGGTCCGTGTCAAGTGCGCGACGTCCGCTCGGGCCGCAGCGATGGCCGGCGCCAGACTGTCCAAATGATCGGGCAGCCTGTCTGCGAACTCGGCGAACTCCTCGTACCGTCCGACGAGACCCCCGAGCCCGGCCGCCGTCAGCAGACGCCCGATCTTCTGAGGATCACTGCCCGAGCCCAAGGGGAATGCTCCCTCCGTCGCTCCCATGATCAATCCGTGCGCACGATCGCTCACCACCGCGAGCGAACGCGAGTAGATGGACCGGACATGAGCGTCGAGCTCATCGTGCTTCATGCTCGCCGCGGCGAGGTACTCGCCTCCGAGAGCCTCCGCCAATCGCACAGCCCTGGGCGCATCGCGCGCTACTTGCGCGAGAGTGACGATCTTGCGCCCTGTGGCGGAGCCCAGCGCACGCACGTCCGAAATCCACTGGTCCCCGGGCCACGGTCGATCGAATCTCATGGTCACGGCGATGAGATCCCTCGCGGATCGAGGTGACCATTCACCGACATCAGTCCCGAGAGAGTAGGCCCAGTCCGGGGCGAACTCGCCGAATCCGGCAGCGTCACGCGATCCCTGATCGCGCCACGAGAAGACCGTGGCTCCTCGGAACGATGCGTCGAACGCCACCGGCCCGAGTTTGCTCACATCCTTGACGCCGATACCGGCGACGATCAGGGCGCCGCCTGCGCGGAGCACCCTCGCGCATTCCGCCGCGCGCCGCGGCACCGGAAACACACCGGGCTGAGGGTTGATCTCGCCCGCGTTGAAGGCGTGCACCGGTCGGGTGGATGCTTTCTCCGCCTTCACCCACTCCGCTCGGTGGACGTAGTAGGTGATGTCCGCCGCGTGGGGGAAACCCGCCTCGTAGTCCGTTGTGGGCGTGCCGAGAAAGACATGGAGGTGGCGGTCGGGACCGCGGAGAGCCTCCAAGTACGCGACTCTGAGAGCAGAGTCACCGAGATTGTCATCTTGGCCCGCGAGGTGCGCGAAGACGTTCTGAGTCGCTTTCGTGTTCACTACGCCGCAGTCTATTCTTTGTCGAGTGTCGCCCACGTTCCCGCTTCGCTTGCTGAGCGCTCATCGCAAGCGACGGAGGACGCTGGACCCCGAGCCGGAAACCGGCCTTCGAGTGCTCGTGTCCGGAAGGCCGCCAGCTCACGCCGTCGCGCAGGTAGATCAGCTCGTCGGTGACGACGCGGCCGGCGAAGCCCCGACGGGAACGGCCCTGGAGTTCCGGGCGGTGATCCGCGATCCGCGAGACGTAGATGTCATCCATCTGCTGTCACCCGACGCGGTCATCGGAGGTCCACGGACTGCAGCCGGTGAGCGTCTGCGGCGAGCCACCGCTTTCGCGTCCCACGTTCGCCGTCATCGCATCGCACTCGTCCAGACGGTGACCGCATCGAAGACACGTACGCCTGCCGAACGGATGCTCGACAGCGCCACCACCTTCTTCGCAGCGCGGTCCGCTGAGCAGCCGACACCGGACGTTCATCGGACTCGCGTCATCCCCCAGAGTCACCTAGGTGATCGATTCCTCGGCTACCCCCGAGCTGACGCAGTCTCCGGGCGAGCCGTCATGCTGACGTCAGGCGTCTTCGATGCAGCCTACGAGGCTCCGCTGAAAGTGTTCGCAGCCGCCGACCTGCCAGGAACGACCCTCCGCCTCGTCGGACGCGCACCGGCGGCGTTGGCCGCGTCCTTCGCTCGGAGCGCCGGGCGCAACGCCGGGAGGATCGCGCTTCGCGACGCCGCTCTCTCCGACGCGGAGAGGGTGGTCGAAATCACGGCGAGTGAGTTCGTCGTGATCGCAGCCCCGGAGGATCCGCTCTCGTACGCGACGATGATGCTCGCAGTGTCGTTGGGCCGGCCCGTCCTCGTGGAAGAGACCGCGGAGACAGCGGCCCTCGCAACCGAGATCGGCCCCGAATGGATCCGAACTCACCCGGGACGCTTGACCATCGCCACGCTCGAGGCATCCGTACGCGCCATGCGCGCCGAGACGTTCACCGAAGCCCCTCGGCTGTCCTCGCGAGCTCCCAACCCCGTCGCCGCGATGTATCGCGACCTTTACCGCGCGGCCGCATCCGCGGCGCGGCGCTGAAAATCACCGTCGATTCAGGATCTTGATGCAGCCCGCTCCCCTTGTTTCCGTCGTGATCGCCGAGTCGGACACCCGACGCGTCGAGACGGCACTCCGATCGTGGCGGGATCAGGATCTCGAGGCCCTCGAGATTCTGTGGATCGTCGACGAGACCGTCGTCGACCCTGATCTCGATCGCGTCCGCGGAGCCGACGATCGTGTCCGAATCGTTCGCGTCCCCCCGAAGACGTCGGCTGCTTCTGCCCGTCGTCTTGGTCTCGAGCAAGCAGCGGCCCCTCTGACGCTCATCGCGCGCGCCGGCGAGCACGTCCCGCCTGCGGCCGCCCGCGTCGCGGCGACGACCTCCTCAGACGACGACAGCGATCTCATCGTCCTCTTCGACGATGCAACGGGAACGACGCTCCCTCCGGTCATGGCGGAGGAGGATATCGTCCGTCATCTGTTCCCCGAAAATGATCCCCTGACCGCCGACGGGGTCCTCCTGTTCGTACGCACGGATCTGATCCGGCGAGTGGCCGACGAACTCGGCGATGGTGATCGCACAGAGCGCTTCACCGCCGGGATGTTCTTGGCCGTCGCACTGGCGGATCGCGCTTCGAGCCGCGCACTCGAGGGCATTCGCACGCCGACGTCCGGAGATCACCACGCATCCGCACCCGGACAGGCAGAGATCGCCTTCGGCGATGTGGATGCGTTCGTCACGATCGAGGGGCCGGTCAGAAAGCGCGCCCGAGAGATCGCCAACCCGGAGCCACTTCTCGAGGGGTTCCGCTCCGTGCGGCTCGCCTTCATCGCGCGCTCGATCCGCGCTCTCACATCCGACGGCGTTCCACGGCAGTTGCTCGAGGTCCTCCACGCCCGGGTGAATCCCCTCGATGTCGTTCTTGCGGCCTCGGAGTTCGTGCCGGAGTTCCTCGCCGTGCTTGCTCAGGACGGGGAACGAGTCGAACTCGCCGGGGGGCCTCGCAGCGTTCTGCTCACCACCAACATCCTGACGACGGGCGGGGTCTCAGGCGTACTCCTCGCTCAGGCCCGGATCCTGAGGGATGCCGGTCACCGGGTCACGATCGCAACGCATCGCGCGGGCAGCGACCCGTCCGCAGCCCCCGACGGAGTCACCGTCGAACACCTCACTGCCACCACGCCGCGCGACCGACTTCTGCAGTGGGCCGAGATCTGTCGACGCAACGAGATCGATACCGTCATCGATCACCGCATCCTCTACTCACGCGACTGGCCCGGGTATGCGTTGGCAGCTCGGGCTCTCGGAGCCGCGACGATCGGATGGATCCACAACTTCGCAGGCCGGCCGACGTACAACGGGAACGAGCTGCACTCCCTTCTGCAGCAGCATCTCGGCGCCCTCGCCCAACTGATCGTGCTCTCCCCGCTGGACGTCGCCTTCTGGAAGTTGCGCGGCATCGAGCGAGTCGCGTACCTTCCCAACCCGCCGTCGCCCATGCTGCTCGACACTCCTGACGACGCGCGGGCCAAACCGCGACCGGAGGGCCGCCTCGAATTGATCTGGTGGGGGCGGCTCGAGGAGCACACGAAGAAGGTGAGCGAACTCGTCGAGGTCGCGGCCCAGCTGAAAGCCCTCGGAACCAGGTTCCGGATGACCATCGTGGGGCCGGACTGGGCCGATATGTCCAGAGATCGGCTCAACGCACTCGCGTCCGAACGCGGTGTGGCGGACCTCGTCGAAGCCGTCGGCCCGCGACGTGGCGACGACCTGCTGGCCGCCATCGACTCGGCACACCTCTTCGTCAACACGAGCATCATCGAGGGATACCCGCTGACCCTCCCCGAGGCTCAGTCTCGGGGTCTCCCCGTCGCGATGTACGACCTGCCGTGGCTCGCATTCCTCCAGGACAACGACGGAGTCGTCACTGCGCCTCAAGGAGATGCACGTGCCCTCGCCGTTCGTATTGCGGAACTGGGCAAGGATGGAGAGCGGTACGAGGCGATGTCGGCTGCATCGCTGGCAGCGGCCCGGCGCGCGGCATCCGCTGATTTCGCCGATCTCTACGGCCGACTCCTGTCCGGAACGCTCCCGTCCACACACTCACCGGAGCCGACTCTCGAAGACGCGCGGCGGTCTCTGGACCTTCTGCTGTTCTTCGCAGAGAACCGGGCGCCGCGGCAGGCACCGCGACCACGCGCAGGTCGACGTCTGCCTCCGGCCACGACGCGCGGTCGATTCGAGCGGAAGTTCACTCCGAGCGCTCATCGCGTGCTGGCCATCGCACCTTGGCTGCGTCCGCTGGCGCGCCGAGTGAAACACCTGCTGCTGCGGTGAACCGCATTCTCCTCGCCTCGGAAGGGCGCACCTTGCAATGATCACGAAGCCCCTCGTTTCGATCGTCATCCCCGCATACAACGACGAAGAGCACATCGCGACCGCGCTCGAGAGTTGCCTCGCACAAACCCTCCGGGACATCGAGGTCATCGTCGTCGATGACGCATCCACGGACAGCACGACCCAGGTCGTCGATCGCTTCGTCGACCGAGACTTCCGGGTCAGACTCCTGCGCCAGCCGGAGAATGCGTCGGCCCTCCAAGCGCGTCGTGCTGGAGTGATGGCAGCGCGTGCAGATCATCTGCTCTTCCTCGACGGCGATGACGAGCTGGCCCCCGCTGCCGCCGAAGTCACGCTGGAACGTGCTCGCGCGCAGAACACGGACCTCCTCCAATTCGGCGTCGACGTCGTCCGAATCGACGGGACGACGGGAGGACGCTTCGAGTCGCGCTTGCAGCCGCGACATGACCGACTGGAAGGGGATGAGGTCCTCCGCGCACTCTTCCCGGAAGACGAGCCCGCCCAGGGCCAGCTGTGGCGGTATCTGTTCCGCACCGAGATCCTGCGCGACGTCTACGAACTCGTGCCGGACGAGCTCGTGCTGCCGAGGGTCAACGACCTTCCCGTCATGTTCTTGACGGCTGCGCGCGCACGGCGGTTCGCGTCTATCCCGGATCGGCTGTACCGCTACCACTTCGGCCAGGGAAGCAGTGGGCACAAGCTGCAGTCGCTCGAGCAGGTCACGTTCTACGCAAGCGGGATCTCATCCATCGACGCCATCGGGGACATCGTCACGAGCATCGCCTCTCGCAACGCGAACGGTTGGAGGGTTCTCGACGCCTACCGATCTGTCAGAGAGTTCATCGTGGGTTACACCACGTCCTACGTCGCCCAGCACACCCCCGACGATCTTCTCGAGACAGCGTTTGCGCACCTCCGAACTCGGGCTGCGTTCCCTGACATCGTCCGCGCGGTGGCTCGCCACTTCCCGGCCAGCCTCGACGTCCTCGCCGCGAACACCGGACGGGTCGACCTCGGGACACGATCGATCCGGAACGTGCTCATCACGACAAGCGCGCTGCGTACAGGCGGAGTGTCAGGCGTCATCCGCGCACAGGCGCAGCTCCTCACCGACGCCGGCTATGCGGTGACCGTCCTCACCCACGAACAATCGGCACCGATCGGCGTACCAGCGGTTGACCAGGTGGAGCTTGCGCAGGGTGACCTTGCGGATCAGCTGGCGGCATTCGTCGCTGTCTGCCGAGACCGCGACATCGATGTCGTCATCGATCACAGCATCCTCTACTCGCTCGTGTGGCCGACTTTCGCTCTGGCAGCGAGAGCAGAGGGGATCGCGACGATCGGCTGGGCTCACAATTTCGCGCTGCGCCCTGTGTTGCTCGGCCTGAAGCGCCTGGACTTCCAGACCCGCCACCTGCCGGCTCTTGCGACTTTCGTGGTTCTGTCGCGACTCGACGTCGCCTTCTGGAAGCTTCGCGGGATGCCGCGCACGGTCTTCCTCCCGAACCCGCCGTCGGACATCTTCGTCGCGCAAGCTCGCCGGTCCTCGCCCCGGACCGCGCCGCGCGGGCGCCGCGCGGAGCTGATCTGGTGGGGACGCCTCGAGGAGAGGACCAAGCGACCATCCGAGTTGATCGCGGTGGCGAGCGAACTGGCCGGAAGGGGCGTCGACTTCCGCCTCCGGATCGTCGGCCCAAACTGGAACGACCTCTCAGGCAGCGACCTGGAGGTTCGTGTCGCGCGCGCCGGACTCGAGTCTCAGGTGGAGATCACGGGCTTGCTCACGGGCGGGGATCTGCAAGCAGCGATCGACTCCGCTGACGTCTTCGTGAACACGAGCGTCATCGAAGGACATCCGCTCACGCTCCCCGAGGCCCAATCCCACGGCCTCCCCGTGGCCATGTACGACCTACCTTGGCTCGAGCTGCTCGACGGAAACGAGGGCGTCGTCACCACGCCACAACGGGATGCCGCTGCCCTGGCGGCAGCGATCGTGACGATCATCTCCGATCCGCACCGCTACCAGGAGCTCTCATCAGGATCGCTTGCGGCAGCTGAGCGTGTGCGATCACAGGATCTCACCCCTCACTACCGAGGACTGTTCGCCGGTGAGCTGCTTCACGAGCACTCGCCAGATCCGACGACGGCTGATGCGCAGCAGCTCATCGACCTCGCGATCGAATTCGCTGAAGCCTTCACGCAAGCGCCGCCTGATGCCACGCGCAGCCTGCCTGCCGCAGCGGTCACCGCCGCCGCCCCGAGCACGAGCGGCGAGTCGGGCATCACTTCGCTGGCGGAAGCACTCCGGCCGACCGCGAACCGGCTCCTAGAGCGAATCCCGGCACTGCGACCGCTTGCTCAGACGCTCAAGCATCGTCTGTTCGAGCGATGAGCTCAGATCTCTTCGCGACACCTCGGCGCCGTCAATGTGAGGCGGGATGACCCAACGGGACTCAAGCCGGTGGCACTGATGTCATAAAGCGCTCGACGGTCTGGCAGATGATGACATCCGGCCGCTGTTCGCTGATCACCTCATCCAACATCTCAGCACTCCACACAAAGCGATGTTCTTTGAAGGCGCGCGATATCCAGAAATTCAACCCTCTCGGGTGATCCCCGCCGCTGAAAAAGCTGTTGCCGAACACGAGCACCTTCGCATCGATCGGTGCCTGCGGCGTCACCCAGTGGAGCATCCGCCCGGTGTGCCCGCTCTCTGGCCGGTGCTCACTCTGCAGGACGCGTCCCTGCGCAACCTTCTCGAGCCACGGAGATGCTGGAACAAGATCGGGCTCCGGGATCGGACGGCCGAAGAACCGAGCACCCAGATCCCCGAGGAAGACACCCGAAGGCGAGAAACGGACATCGTCCATGAATGACGCATCGGTGAGAGCGGAGATGAGCGCGCGAGCTTCCACGGCAGCCCCACGCGGCCCCAAATGCGAGTCGCCCCGAAGCCACAGATCGTTTACGCTGCGCGAATCCTGCGAAGCTTCGGCGAGGGCACTCCGGCCGCTCACATAAAAGGGCGCGTCTGCCAATTCGCGGTCGACGTCCCGCAGCAACGGAGTGACGGGACCAAGACCCGCCACGCGGCTGTCCAGCGAACTCGACTTGTCAGGTATGCAAATCTGCACGTACTCGGCGCCGGCGGCGCGGGCCCGGGAGTCGCGAGACTCGGTCAGCGTCGACCACACCAGAACTTTGGCCCGGAGGGATGCGATCTGATCAGCTTCGGTGGGCTCCGCGTACTGGCGAATGAGGCCGTTACTCCCTCCGACAAGGAAAAGGTGACCCCCCGCGCCCACCACCGCGGAATGGTCCTCGGATAATGCTCCGATCGGCAGAGATACTGCGGAGTATTCCAGCTCGCCCGTGTGGTCGGGCGAGACGATGCCGTGGGTCACTTTTGCCTCTCTCTTCCCCTGCGGGGGTCCTCCCCTGATAGGGATCCTCCGCGCTTGAGATCCGTCACGATTCGCTACCGAGGACGAGACCGCCGCCGTTAGTAGTTGGCAGTGCGGTGACGTCGAACATCCTCTTGGAGGACGCGCGCACGCGCCAAGAATGAGTGCTGCTCTCGAACGTAATCCGATACGGCTCTGAGTGTCGCTTCGTTGTAGTACTTCGACGGACCCGTTTCGGCGATTGCGAGCAGTTCCACGGGAGACCCGAATGTAGCGACCCCGCGAGGGAGCACAGCCGCGGGAAACAGATCATCCAAGCCGTCCACACGATCCGTCAGCAGACGGCCCCCGGAAGCGAGAACATCGAAGACGCGATTCGAAACGAACCCAAGTTCGCGCATGTCCGCCCAGTGATCGTTCAGCGACCACTGGGCGCTTCGATAGAAGCGTCGCAGTTCATCGTTCGGTACGTAAGTACCGGCGATGTTCGACCCATCGACGAATCCCTCCCACCCGTTTCCGTAGATCACCACAGGAAGACCGGCGTTCGCGGTTTCACACGCTGCCGGCCGATACTGCTTCCGAGAGTTTCCGACCATCAGAAGCTTGTCCGCGACCGCAGGTACCGAGTCGTCCTGGATGAAGAACAAGTCAGGATCCGTGCACTGCAACAGGGTGTCGACTTGGATGCCCCACTGATCCATCATCCGCCCGCCCCACGAGGTGCTGGCCGCGTAACGAAGGTCGTAAGACGCGAGCTCCTGCGGCGTCACCTCGTCCGGATGGCTGATCACCCAGATGACGCTCGTCGCTCCCGCCGGGAGGGGCGCTGTCCGCAGGCCGCGGAGGTTGACCACGACCTGGTCGGAGTTCGCTGTTTCGCGGTCAATGTTGGGCCCGTAATCGACCGAAACCCGTTCGCCGAGTTCACGTAAAGCACGTGCGAGCGAATTGGCGAAATGGAAATCTCCCCAAACCAATGACCGTTCATCTGCCGGTGCGGCCATCTTGATGGACCACCTCAGGGGAGATTGCGGCCTGTCTCCGACGACCAGCGCGGGCTGCTCTGACGGGAGCTGCCACCGTGCGCGGGACCATCTCGACGGTTCCAGGGGAATGGAAAGCGATGAGAACCCCTCAAACGCCGGGATGACCCCCAGCGTCGCAGCCGCTTCAGTGGAGCCCGACGGAGCTTCGTCCCAAAGGTCGTGGAACATGAGCACGTCATGTTTGGATTCGGGTTTCGGGGTGAAGAGCGACGGCTCGCGTGCTCGAACGGCGTTGCCGAGATCCACGATCACGGGCTTCGCCTCCGCCGCTGCCGCACGCTGCGACATGTCGATGTCGGCCCATAGCTGGCGCAACTTGGTATTGAAACCGTTGATGTGGCGCATTGTGGTCGTTCGCATGAGGAACGGAACAGTGGCGCCGGGGACACTCACGTGCGCGGAGACCCCCGTGGCCCAGTCGGCAGGCAGTCCGGCCAGCAGCCCGATCGGATCTCTGCCGTTGGGCGCGTACACCACACCTGCGTCCTGGATCAGACGACGCCTGTCCAGGACCACGGGGTGCACGACCGCCGCGTCAGTTTGGTGGAGACGATCGATCAGCTCGACTATCTGCCCATCCATGTGTGCCGTTTGAGCATTGGTGACGTAGACGTACTCTCCTCGCACAGCGCGCAAAGCGTGGTTAAGGCGCAGCGCGGGCCGATCGTTCACGCCGACGGCAGGCATGACGCGCACATTCATGACCGAGAATTCTGCGAGCAGAACCGATTGCAGTACCGGCCACGCATGCGATGTGGGGAGGAGAAGTATCTCCGCATCCGCAGCCCCGACGTGCTGTTTGAGGTCGTCGAGAGTAGCTCGAGCCTCATCGAACGTCCTCACACCGTCGACCACGATGCTCACCAGACCCGGTTCGCATTCAGGGAGCGAAGCATCCGCCCATCGCCGACGATCGCGGACGTAGAAGTTCCACGCGATCGACTCTGCTTCGCTGATCCGGTTGGGGTCCTGATCGTCTTCGCTGTACTTGACGCCCACGTAGGGAACCTGATCCAGCTCAGCTGCGCCGACCAAGGACAGGATGAGGTCGTAGTCCACAGCGCGGCGAAGATCCTCATCGAACCCGCCGACCGACATGATCAGTTCCCGCCGCGCGACTATCGCGGTCTGGTCGATCGAGTTGGCGACCAACAAAGATTCAGGTGTCGCCGGAGTCGTCCTGAACAGTGACGCTCCGTTCAGAGAAACCTCGACGCAACTGTAAGCCGCCTGACCTCCGCTTAGCTCGAGGTGGGCGACCATGGAGAAGAGGAAGTCCGTCTCCCACTGCTTGTCCGAATCCAAGAACGCGATGTACTCACCCTTGGCGCGCGCGAGGGCAGCGTTCCGAGCGGCACTCACTCCACGGTGCGGCAGCTCCAGGGGAATGACGCGTGAATCTGTCGCGGCGACGGCATTGACGACCTGAAGTGTGTCGTCAATCGACCCGTCGTCAGCGATCAGCAATTCCCATCTCGGGTAGGTCTGGTCGAACACCGATTGCATCGCGGCACGAAGCTGCCCAGATCGATTCCAGGTGGGCAGAATGATCGATACGAGCGGCAAATCCTCGCCTCGCGCACGGAGGGCTTCGCGCGCCTCCTCGAGAGCGTCGGTTTCAGGTGGCGCAACGCGACTGCCCCGAGTCGGTGCCAGCACGTGCTCGCGTTCTCTCCAACCGGATACGTGGCTGCGCAGGAAGGAACGTACGTCGTCCAGCGTGATGCCGCTTCGCAGCGAGCCTGAGGAGCCGTACGGAAGAGGGGAGTCCGATCCGGCGTCACGAAGGAAGCCGGTGAGTGGCCCATACTCAGCGTCAACGACATCATCCCGGAGATGCGCGGGATCGAAGAGCGGCGAGGTCGATTTAGCCCACAGTCCATCCTCGTTCTCGAGATAGGACAGCAACGGGTCTTTCTCGACCTTCGACCACGTGCCGCGCATCATCCAGGCGGGCTGGAAGAGGGGGTGAGGACTGAAACCCGCCTTCCGTCCACGGTTGAGGTAATGCTTGATGGCGTCGTCCAATGAACGGAACTGTCCTGCAACTTCGCTCTCGTACCACTCCTGATCGAAGACGAGCGAAGCGCGGATCTTCTTCACATCGGCCTCGCGCGTGTCGGGCGCAGGTCGATCAGGTGCCTTCGCTCGAGCCGATTTCCGCGACGGGACGCCCCTCGGGGACCCAAGCCTCCGATTGAGCCGAGTCTCAAAGTTCTTCGCAGCCGCGAGGATCCGCAGACTCAGTGCCCGCCGTGTATCGACGACGACGAGCACGAGGGCGATCTGGAGCACGACGGCGATGAAGGTCAGCCACGCCGGGGCAGCGAACGCGACAAGCGACGCCATTGCGACGAGGAGACCAGCGATCAGAACGAGGACTGCGCGACGTTTATCCTTCATGACTCCTGCTCTCCAGGGGTATTCAGCCGGCGGTATTCGGGGTCCGAGCAGTATCCGAGTCCGCTGTTCTTCAGAAATGAGGTGTCGCTGAGCGCGTTGTGTTCACGTGCGCGGAACGGATAATTCGATCGCGTGTCGCGAAGGAAGGACCGAACTCCTTCCATGTGCTCGCCCAGCCTTGATTCCGCCTCACTCAGTAGCTGGGTCGCGCCCAGGCCGTATGGATCGAAGCGCAAGGTGTCGAACTTGAGCAGAGGGAGCCGTGCGTTCATGAGAAAACGATCGGCAAGAGCGATGGCCGGATTGAAGGAGCGGCGTTCCTCGTCGGTCACGAGCCGGACGTCGCTGACGACTTTGCCCTTACCCCCGGGCACGAGACGCACATCAGCCTGATACGCCCGTCTCCGCATCGCGAGATCCAGCTCCTCGGCTGTCGGCTGGAGATAACCTCCGGCGCTGAAGCCGGCATCGGTCAGCACGGTAGTGAGGCCGACTTCGTATTGCATGATGACAGATTTGCGTTGCGAAACGGGCACCATCTCGCGCCAGAAACCTTGGAATGCGTTCGAACGGGTCACTGCGTTCGTGAAGCTGACGAAGAAGCTTTGAGCGTGCCCGCCGTGGTTCTCAGACCAGGTCATGCCCAAGACGTCCAACGTCTGAGCCTGGCGGCTGTCGAGTATCGAGTCGAGAGGGACGATAGGACCGACGAAGGTGTCGTTGACGAGAAGGAGCCGGTCGTAGGCGGCGTAATCACCGACGACGTCCAATCCCCATTTGTAGCTGTAGAAGTCGTAACCGTAGTTGGTGCGATTGATCCACTCGACGTTGCGGGGCAAGTCGACGTAATCGGTTGACTGGATCCCTGACGTCGACACCACAATCACCCGGGTCGCCGCCCGTGAGTAGTTTCGAAGAGCGTCCAGGGTGTGCTTGCGAAGAATCGAGTGCGCGTCGAAATGCGCCATGACCACCAGCAATGACATACGTGACCTAACCCGCCAACTTCTCGCGACACGTTGCTCGCACGTCACAACGCGATCCTGCTCGAGCGACACCAAGCCGGTTGCGCCCCCCAGCCGGGTTAGCCTACTACTGTGTCGCCGGGAGCCTTCGCACCGTGCTGATGCGTAGCGAGTTCGAGGAGGATCGGCGCAGATGTCGCTCGCAGACGATCGTGAGGTCAACCCTCATAGCCCGCAGCACTCATCGAACCCGTTGGCGAGTTCGTTCCTGGAAGTGCGCGCTGTCGACGCGCCGCCACGACTCAACTTGGTGCTTCTCGAGTTTCATCCAGAAGCAATGTTCGCGGGCGTGAAGACGGCCATCGAGGTCGCGGCGGTCACCGCCGGCCTCCTCGACGTGGCCGTCAGGCTGATCCTGTTGACGCAGGAGCGGCTCGACCCGCCTGCGCGAGCGGAATACGAGCGAGAGCGGGTCGCGAAGCTCTCTTCCGTCTTCGACGGCGTGAATTGGGAAGTCGTCTGTGGATACGAGGTCACCGACACCAGCTTCGGACGAGACGACATTTGGGTGGCTACCCACTGGATGACCGCACACGCACTCGACGTATCGGCACAGGCGGGGAAGCTCTCATGCGATCAGGTGATCTATCTCGTGCAGGATTACGAGGCCGAGTACTTCGCAGGCCCGCACGAGCGAGCGTTCGCAGAGTCCACCTACTCGGCGGGCTTCGCATTGCTGGTTAACGGTACTCAGGTGGCGCGATTCTTGACGGCTCGTGGCCACCATGTGGATCGGGCTCAGATCTTCGCCCCCCAATTCGACACCTGGAACCTGCAGCAGGCCGCCGCGCGACGGTTTCGCGAGCCAGTTCCGCGGTTGCTCTTCTACGGCCGACCGTCGAAGCCGCGAAACATGTTCGATCTCGGCATCGCCGCTCTGACAATGACAGCTGAGAGACTTCGTAGCGAAGGACGCACGGTTTCATTCGTGATGGCCGGCGAGGAGGGCGAAGACGTCTCGCTGGCGCAGGGGACGGTGATGCACAACCTCGGCGTGCTCGACCGATCGTCATACTTCAGTGAGCTCTCACGGGTAGACGTCGGCCTGGCCCTCCAGGCGACGCCACACCCGAGCCACATGCCGTTCGATCTCGCCATGACAGGGTCGGTCGCTGTCACGAATGAGGTCGATGGATCCCGTCACACGATGCACCCGCGAATTGTCGCCGTCGAGAGCTCGCCTCATGCTCTCTGTGAGGCGCTGCTGAACGCTGTGACGAGCGCGCGGAACGGCGCACCCCGGAGCGTCGGCTATCTTCCCCCTCGAGACGGCAGCCTCGGCGCTCCCTTGCCGGATGCGATTCTTGCCACGCTCTCGGGGATGGGCAGAGCTCCCGCGCGGTGAGCATGACCGATCGATCAGTATCGTTGTCAGATGCGCAGCGCCGGTGACGATCTCACGTCGTCACTTCGCCCCACCCGCACCCTCGTCTCCGCGACGGGCCCGGCCGGCAATATCGGCGACGCGCTCATCCGGCGCGAGGCGGTCCGCTGGGCCGTGGGCACATCCGACGAGCTCGTCGTCTACGTCGGTGAGGCACCGGACGTCTGGCTGCGCCAGCTCGGCCTGCCCACGGGCACCCGTGTCCTCCGCTCCAAGCGGAGCGTCGCACGGTGGCTGTGGCTGATCGCGACGGCGCCGCGCCGCCCGGTCCTCGTCTTCGAATCGGGCGAGATCCCGCTCGACCGCGGCAACGTCCTGCGTGAGCTCGTCTTCCTCGCCGAGACGGTCCTCGTCCGCCTCAAGGGCGGCGTCGTAGTCCGGCCGCCCCGCGGCATCCGTGCCCCCACCCAACCGGCCACCGCCATCCATGCGTTCGCGGCCCGCCTGTCGCCGTTCGCCCTGTGGCGGGATGCCGCCAGTGCTGCACTCGCCGGCGGAACCCGCGTCGTCCCCGACATCGGGTTCGGCGCCGGCATCCGTCCCGGTGTCCCGTGGGAGAACCGCCGCGACCTCGTCGTCAGCCTGCGCGGGACGCGACCGATGCCGAACGGGGACTGGATCGAGGCGGTCCGCGGGTTCGCGGCATCCGAGGGTCTCCGCATCCGCACCGTCGTCCAGGTGCGCGAAGACGAGGAACGCTCCCGCGACCTCGCTGACGCCCTCGACGGAACGTTCGAGCCGTGGGGCGACACCGACGCCATCACGCACGAGGTCCGTCTGCGCGAGCGCTACGACGTGGCCCGCCTCGTCATCAGCGACCGCATGCACGTCCTCGTCCTGGCCGCACTGTCGGGCGCGGCTCCGCTGGAGCTCGTCCCCTCGCCGACGCACAAGATCACGGCCGCCTTCGCCACGATCGGGCTCGCCGACACCACGGCGGACGCCGCGACGATGACGGCGACCGAGATGCAGGAGCGGATGCGGCGGCAGATCGACCGCATCGACGAGATCACCAGGCGCATCGCGGCCGCCTCCGCCGACCTCACCCGCATCGAAGACGAGATCCGCACCGCGATCCGGACGGCACGGGCGTGACCGGCGCCCGCGTCCTCTTCCTCTCGCACACGCACGTCTTCGGTGACTTCCGCGTCGGCAGCCACCACTACGCCCGTGAACTCGCCCACCTCGGCGCCGACGTCGTCCACCTCTCCACCCCGATCTCGCTCGCCCACCGCCTCACCGGACGCATCCCCCGCGCCGTCTCGACGGCCGTCCCCCGCCACGCGCACCGCGACGACGACGGCGTCACGCACCTCGTCCCCCGCACGGCCCTCCCCCGCCCATGGGGAACCTTCCGCGTCGCGCGGGCTCTGGCCCGCGCCGGGATCGAGCCACGGTTCGACGCGGTCCTCATCGACCAGCCGCTGCTCTGGGACGACAGCGTGCGCGGACTCAGCGACACCCTCGTCTACCGCCCCACCGACCTCTACCCCGACGGACTCAAGCACACCCTGCAGGACCGCATCCTCGCGTCCGCGGACGCCGTCGTCGCAACTTCCGGCGCCGTCCTGCGCGGTCTCGGCCACCTCACCCTCCCCTCGCTCGTCATCGAGAACGGCGTGGACCTCGCGGCGTTCGCCGATCCGCCGACGGATGCCGACACCCGCCCGGCGACCTGCGTGTACGTCGGCGCGCTCGACGCCCGCTTCGACTGGCAGCAGCTGCACGCCTGGGCGAGCGCCCACCCCGAGGTGCGCTTCGTCATCGCCGGACCCCGCCCCACCCCACCGGCGCCCCTGCCTTCGAATGTCGAGCTCGCCGGCCCCGTCCCCTACGCCGAGCTCCCCGCGCTCCTCCGCGGCGCCCGCGTCGGGCTCCTCCCTCTCTCCGACGACCCGTCGAACGCCGGCCGCAGCCCCATGAAGCTGCACGAGTACCTCGCCGCCGGTCTCGCCGTGGTCTCCCGCGAGACCCCCGGCATCCGCAGCGACATCGACGCCGGCGTCCACACCTACGCCTCGCCCGAGACGGCCGACGCGGCGCTCGCGGCCGCGCTGCGGCATCCCTCCCCCAACCTCGCGGGTCGCCGCACGGCGGAGAACCACACCTGGGCGGCGAAGGCCGGCGAGCTCGCGACGTTCCTCAGCGGCCTCGTCGCGGACTGATCGCCCTCAGCCGAGCGCGTGGGTCAGGGTCTCGGCCACGACCCGTGCCGTCCGATCCCAGTCGTACGCGTCAGACGGTGCCGCCACGGTTCGCGCAGAGTGGGCCGCCTCGGTCATCGCCGCCGCCCACTCGTGCGCGTCGTGCGCATCGGACACAGCCCACCCCCGCCCCGCCACGATCTCGGCGACGGCACGGCATCCGCTCCAGTGGATCACCGGCGTCCCGCTGGCCACCGACTCGAGCGCGGGCAGCCCGAACCCCTCGAGCAGCGACGGCATGACGGTCGCCGCCGCGCCGCGGTACAGCTCGGCCAGGCGCGCGTCGTCGACCCCCGTCGTCACCTCCACACGCTCCGCCACCCCCTCCGCCGCGGCGAGTCGACGCACCTCGGCGGCCTCGTCCGCGGGAACGACCGACCGGACCCGGATGCCGGGGGCCACCGCCGCCGCACGCAGCACGACATCGAGGTTCTTGTGCGCCCGCGTGTTCCCGACGAACAGGACGTACGGATCGGATGCCGCCTCCCGCGACCCCTCAGGCGTGAACGCCGCCGAGCACCCGTTGCCGGCGTTCACGACGCGCACGCTGTCGTCCCGAAGCCAGGTCCGGATCGCCTCGGCCGACGTCTCGGAGACCGTGAGGACCACTCCCGCCCGGCGGACCACCCGACGCACCGGACCGTTGTAATAGGCGAGGAACTTCGCCCGACCCGGCCAGGCCGTCTGCAACTGGATGAGGTCGTGCACGGTGAGCACCTGACGCGGGGCGCGCAGGAGCGCGCCGTACCCGGGCGAATAGACGACGTCCGCCGGGGCGGGTCCGGGGACGCGCCGGAAGGCGTCGAGCGGCGCGTAGGGCGTCCCGTCGAGGCCCAGGTCCCGCCACGGCACGTCGAGACGCCCGAGTACCTCGCGCGCGTACCGGCCGATCCCGTGGGCGCCCCGGTAGCGGTCGTCGACGAAGAGCGCGGTCATCCGACCTCCCGTGCGACCCACGCGGCGATCTCGGCCTCGAACACCGGCCGATCGAACTCGTATGCCCGGTGGACGCAGGCGTCGCGGTCGGCCGCCGCGGCCCGCTCGACGGCTGCGGCGAGCTCCGTCGCCGACCACTCGTGCACCAGCGCCCCGGTGACGCCGTCGACGACGCTCTCCGCCACTCCCCCGACCGCGTTGCCGACGACGGGGGTCCCGGTCGCCATCGCCTCGACGGGCATGATGCCGAAGTCCTCGACGGCCGGGAACACGAGCGCGACGGCGGCGCGGTACAGCGCCGCCAGCAGGGTCGACGATGGATCCCGGACGATCGTCACCGGGTGCCCGCGGTCCTCCGCGTACGCACGCAGTCGGGCCTCGTCGGCTCCGCCGCCCGCGAGGACCACCGGCAGCCCCGACGCCACCCCGGCGTCGATGACCAGCTCGAGCCGCTTGTACGGCACGAACCGGGACACACCGAGCAGGTAGTCCGCCGGCAGCGTCGCCAGCACGCCCTCGGTATCATCCGTGGCACGCGCCTGCGCGAACCTCGCCACGTCGATCGGCGGGTGGATCACGGTCGCCTCGCGGTCCCACGCCCAGGCGACGCGCTCCGCGATGAACGCGCTGTTCGCGGCGATCGCGACGGGCTCGGCCGCCCGCCGACGGTCGAGCGGCTTGAGCATCGCCGACGCCGCGCGCGCGAGCGGCCCCTGCCCGCGCCCGTCGAGCTCGGGCACCCAGATGTACCGCGCCGGCGTGTGCGCGTACACGAGCTTCGGCGCCTCGGCGGCGCGCCCGCCGAAACGCGCGTGGTGGGAGAAGAGGTGGCTGCTGCAGAGCACCCAGTCCGCATCCCGCTGCGGCAGCATCCGCCACGCGAACGGCATGAGTGGAAGAGCGGCCGCCTTGCGCCCGCGCAACGGCGTGCGAGCCAGCAACGTCTCCCCGACGCCCTCGAAACGCCCGCCGCTCTCGTCCCACAGGCACCAGCGCTCCGCGTCGGGGAACACCTCGCCCAGGACGGCGAAGACGTTCTCGGACCCGCCCCGCGGCGACAGCCACTCGTGGACGAGGATGCCGCTCACGATGCGACCCGCTTCACCTGCGTCATCCGATCCTCACCGTCCGACGTTCATTCTGTCAGACGCGCCACCTCCGGCCGGGCACAGCAGAGGGGCCGGATGCCGCAGCATCCGACCCCTCGCAGGGATCACTCGTTCCCGATACGCCGATCGACGTTGCCGCGGACCTCGTCGACCTTCGCGTCGACCGAGTCGGGAGCGACCTTCTTCACGAAATCGGCCGCGGCGTCGAGGACCTTGTCGCTGACGTCCTCGGCCTTGTCCGACTTCAGGTTCCGGTCGATCTCCTCCTTGTGCTGCTCGAGGAACTGCTTGCCCTTATTGACCACATCGTCGATACCCATGGGATCCCTTCCGTCTCGGACCGCGGATGCCGCGGCGCGGTCAGTCTAAGACCGCCCCCACCCGATCGCACCCCCTTGCAGGAACGACGAAGGGGCCGGGCCCGAAGGCCCGACCCCTGTCGGTGAGTCCGAAGGACTTACTTGAGGATCTTGGTGACGGTACCGGCACCGACGGTGCGGCCACCCTCACGGATCGCGAAGCCGAGGCCGTCCTCCATGGCGATGGGCTGGATGAGCTCCACCGTCATGTCCGTGGTGTCACCGGGCATGACCATCTCGGTGCCCTCGGGCAGCGTGATGACGCCGGTGACGTCCGTGGTACGGAAGTAGAACTGCGGGCGGTAGTTCGTGTAGAAGGGGTTGTGACGGCCACCCTCCTCCTTCGAGAGGATGTAGGCAGTACCCTCGAAGTTGGTGTGCGGCGTAACCGAACCCGGCTTCACGACGACCTGGCCACGCTCGACGTCGTCGCGCTTGAGACCACGGAGGAGCAGACCACAGTTCTCGCCGGCCCAGGCCTCGTCGAGCTGCTTGTGGAACATCTCGATACCCGTGACCGTGGTCTTCTGCGTCGGGCGGATGCCGACGATCTCGACCTCGGAGTTGATGGCGAGGGTGCCACGCTCGGCGCGACCGGTGACGACCGTGCCACGACCGGTGATCGTGAAGACGTCCTCGATCGGCATGAGGAAGGGCTTGTCCTTGTCGCGGACCGGGTCGGGGATCGACTCGTCAGCGGCGTCCATCAGGTCGAGGATCGACTGGACCCACTGCTCGTCGCCCTCGAGAGCCTTGAGGCCCGAGACGCGGACGACCGGAGCGTCGTCGCCGGGGAAGCCCTGGCTGGACAGCAGCTCGCGGACCTCGAGCTCGACGAGCTCCAGGATCTCCTCGTCGTCGACCATGTCCGACTTGTTCAGCGCGACCATCAGGTAGGGAACGCCGACCTGCTTGGCGAGCAGGACGTGCTCACGCGTCTGAGCCATCGGGCCGTCGGTGGCGGCGACCACGAGGATCGCGCCGTCCATCTGAGCGGCACCGGTGATCATGTTCTTGATGTAGTCAGCGTGACCCGGGGCGTCGACGTGTGCGTAGTGACGCTTCGGGGTCTCGTACTCGACGTGCGAGATGTTGATCGTGATACCACGCTGGCGCTCTTCGGGAGCGGAGTCGATCGACGCGAAGTCACGCTGCACGTTGGTGGCCGACGGGAACTTGTCGGCGAGCACCTTCGAGATGGCAGCGGTGAGCGTGGTCTTGCCGTGGTCGACGTGACCGATCGTTCCGATGTTGACGTGCGGCTTGGTCCGCTCGAACTTGGCCTTGGCCACTGGGTCCTCCTCAGGACTGTCGTGTAGTCATCCGGGCGCTGGATTGCGACCGGGTTTCTACGGGGATGTTGTCAGTGTAGTTGACGTGACGATATTCAGTTTGGGCGGATGCCGGGGGCCGGGCCCCCGGCATCCGAAGAACGAGTGTTACTCGCCCTTGGTCTTCTGGACGATCTCGTCGGCCACCGCGCGCGGGACCTCGGAGTAGCTGTCGAACTCCATCGCGTAGACCGCGCGGCCCGAGGTCTTCGAGCGCAGGTCACCGATGTAGCCGAACATCTCCGACAGAGGGACGAGGGCGCGGACGATCTTGATGCCCGCTCCGTCCTCCATCGACTGGATCTGGCCACGACGCGAGTTCAGATCACCGATGACGTCGCCCATGTACTCCTCGGGAGTACGGACCTCGACGGCCATCAGCGGCTCGAGCAGCACGGGGCTGGCCTTGCGGACAGCCTCCTTGAAGCCCATCGAACCCGCGATCTTGAACGCCATCTCGGACGAGTCGACGTCGTGCGACGCGCCGTCCATGAGGATCGCCTTCACGCCCACCATGGGGAAGCCGGCGAGCACACCGACCTGCATGGCGTCCTGGAAGCCCTGGTTGGTCGGCTCGATGTACTCGCGCGGGATGCGGCCACCGGTGACCTTGTTCTCGAACTCGTACGTCTTGTCGGCCGTGACCTCGAGGGGCTCGAGCGCGAACTGGATCTTCGCGAACTGGCCCGACCCACCGGTCTGCTTCTTGTGCGTGTAGTCGTAACGCTCGACGGTCTTCTTGATCGTCTCGCGGTACGCGACCTGCGGCTTGCCGACGTTCGCCTCGACGCGGAACTCGCGCTTCATGCGGTCGACGAGGATGTCGAGGTGCAGCTCGCCCATGCCCTTGATGACCGTCTGACCGGTCTCGGGGTTGAGCTCGGTGCGGAAGGTCGGGTCCTCTTCGGCGAGCTTCTGGATGGCGACACCCAGCTTCTCCTGGTCGGCCTTGGTCTTCGGCTCGATCGCGACCTCGATGACGGGCTCGGGGAACGTCATCGACTCGAGGACGACGGGCTCGTTCGGGTCGGCGAGGGTGTCACCGGTGGTGGTGTCCTTCAGGCCGATGACCGCATAGATGTTGCCCGCGGTAACCGCGTCGACCGGGTTCTCCTTGTTGGCGTGCATCTGGAAGATCTTCCCGATGCGCTCCTTCTTGCCCTTGGTCGAGTTGATGACCTGCGCGCCCGAGTCGAGCTGACCCGAGTAGACGCGGATGTAGGTCAGGCGACCGAAGAACGGGTGCACGGCGACCTTGAAGGCCAGCGCGGCGAACGGGTCGTTGGCGTCGGGGTGACGCTCGATGACCTTCTCCTCGTCCTTCGGGTCGTGCGCCTCGATGGCGGGCACGTCGAGGGGCGACGGCAGGTAGTCGACGACCGCGTCGAGCATCGGCTGGACACCGCGGTTCTTGAACGCGGAGCCGCAGAGCACGGGGTAGAGCTCGCCCGCGACCGTCATCTTGCGGATGGCGCCCTTGATCTCGGCGATCGTGAGCTCCTCACCGCCGAAGAACTTCTCGAGGAGCTCCTCGTCGCTCTCGGCGACGGTCTCCAGCAGCTGCTGGCGGTACTCCTCGGCGCGGTCCTTGAGGTCGGCGGGGATCTCCTGCACCTCGTACTTGGCGCCCATGGTCACGTCACCCTTGGCGTCGCCGGGCCACACCAGTGCGCGCATCTCGACGAGGTCGATGACGCCGACGAAGTCGTTCTCGGCACCGATGGGCAGCTGCAGCACGAGCGGCTTGGCGCCGAGGCGCTTCACGATCGTGTCGACGGTGAAGTAGAAGTCCGCGCCCAGCTTGTCCATCTTGTTGACGAAGCAGATACGGGGGACGTCGTACTTGTCGGCCTGACGCCACACGGTCTCGGACTGGGGCTCGACGCCCTCCTTGCCGTCGAAGACGGCGACGGCACCGTCGAGGACGCGGAGCGAGCGCTCCACCTCGACCGTGAAGTCGACGTGACCCGGGGTGTCGATGATGTTGATCTGGTTCTTGTTCCAGAAGCAGGTGACGGCGGCCGACGTGATCGTGATGCCGCGCTCCTTCTCCTGCTCCATCCAGTCGGTGGTCGAGGCGCCGTCGTGGGTTTCGCCCAGCTTGTGGTTGACACCCGTGTAGAAGAGGATGCGCTCGGTCGTCGTCGTCTTGCCGGCATCGATGTGCGCCATGATGCCGATGTTGCGGACCTTGTTGAGGTCGGTGAGCACTTCTTGTGCCACGGGGTGTCCTTACGTGTAGTGACGGATGTCGCGGGGCGGCCGGCCGGGGGTGACCCGGCCGGCCGCCGAGGTGCTGATTACCAGCGGTAGTGCGCGAAGGCGCGGTTCGACTCGGCCATCTTGTGGGTGTCCTCGCGGCGCTTCACCGCGGCACCGAGGCCGTTCGAGGCATCCAGGATCTCGTTCTGGAGGCGCTCGGTCATGGTCTTCTCACGGCGACCCTTCGCGTACGAAACGAGCCAGCGCAGCGCGAGCGTGTTCGCGCGGTGCGGCTTGACCTCGACGGGAACCTGGTAGGTCGAGCCACCGACGCGGCGGCTCTTGACCTCGAGGGTGGGGCGGACGTTGTCGAGCGCCTTCTTGAGCGTCGCGACGGCGTCCTGGCCGTTCTTCGCCTCGACACCCTTGAGGGCGTTGTAGACGATGGCCTCGGCGATGGACTTCTTGCCGTCGACGAGGATCTTGTTCACCAGCTGGGTGACGATCGGAGCACCGTAGACCGGGTCGTTGACGACGACGCGGCGGGGTGCGGGTCCCTTACGAGGCATCTAGCTCAACCCTTCTTGGCGCCGTAGCGGCTGCGAGCCTGCTTACGGTTCTTGACAGCCTGGGTGTCCAGGGCGCCGCGGACGATCTTGTAACGCACACCGGGGAGGTCCTTCACACGACCACCGCGGACGAGCACGAGCGAGTGCTCCTGCAGGTTGTGGCCCTCACCGGGGATGTAGGCGGTGACCTCGGTCCCGTTGCGGAGCTTCACACGGGCGACCTTGCGCATCGCCGAGTTCGGCTTCTTGGGCGTGGTCGTGTACACGCGGGTGCAGACACCCGCCTGCTGCGGGTTCGCCTTCAGGGCGGGCGCCTTGGTCTTCGAGACCTTGGGCGAGCGACCCTTGCGAACCAACTGCTGAATGGTTGGCACGTTCTCTCCTTGTCGATCTGCGCGCGGCTCGCGCCGGGCACAGGTGCTGCACGGTGACAGCGTTCGTGGTTTCACCACAGATCCATCTGCACGCCGCGACCGCGACGAACGGGAGTGATGGATATGCCGTGGGGGTGGCCTGTTCGCAGGCCCTGTCCCTGGTGCGCTCGCCTCGCCTGTCCCGTGCCGGGGCACGTCGCATGGCGCGCGTGTGCGCACACCCGATCAATGATACGCGGGATGACGAAGTCGGGTCAAACGAGGGCGGACTTCACCGCGAGTGCTCAGGTGCGGATCGCCGCCGGTCAGGAACCGGCATCCGTCCGCTGCAGTCGGAGCGCCGCATCGCCGAGGAGGAAGCGCTCGGCCACCTCCGCCGCCCCGCCCGGCTCGACCTCGACGTCCGTGCCGAGGGGACTGGGCAGCAGGATGCCGTTGGTCGAGCCCAGGTCGACGATGCGCCACACCTCGCCGCGCCGCTCGAGGCGGGCATGGGTCTTCGACACGGTCCGCGTCGGGTCGGCGATCGCAAGGAGCTGGGCGCGGGGATGCGCGGGATCGGCGACGGGGTTGCGCCCCAGGATGACGACGTCGCCCGACAGGTCGGCGGTCGAGCCGTCGGGGAGCACGAGCTCCCACCGCGGGTGCCCGCGACGCACGACGACGGTGCGCTCGAGGTCCTCGCCCCACGGCGCGGGGGCCGATTCCTGCTGCTCGCGCTCCTGCGCCGAGACCGAGGAGCTCGCCGACACGGGAGCGCCCGCGGCCGGCGAGCCGGGGATGGCGGAGACCTCGCCGGTCAGCTCGGGGAAGACGTCGCGTTCGGCGCGGTCGGCGCCGAACGCCGGCGGGCGCAGACGCGTGACGGGCGCCTCGTCGCG